>JBJOIA010000130.1:0-25173 GCA_046047395.1 Bacteroidota bacterium
TAAAAACGATGGGTTTTGGAGGATCTGCTTTGATGGCTTTATTAGCTTCTTGTAATCGCATGCCAGATAATTCTATTCCTTCACTTGTCTTGGATAAAAATGGAAATTCAATTTCCGCACCTGGAGCAACAGCCTCTTCTACCGGTTCAACCGGCGGAACAACCGGAGGAAATTCAGGCAGTACAGGCAGTACAGGATCTAGTACTCTTCCCGTTGGTACGGTCACTACTGCTGAACTAGCAAAAATTACTAGTCCAATTGCTACGATAGACCTTACAGCCTCTAATACCACAAATTTAAAAACAGTAGGAGGATACGTTATTTTGAATAATCAAATTGTGATTGGTAGGTCTTCAAGTGGTAATTATGTTGCAGCAACCACGCTTTGTTCCCATGAGCCAAGAAGAAATGTGATCCTTAATTCAAATGGAAATGATTTTTATTGCACCAGACATGGTGCCCGTTTTTCATTTTCAGGGACAGGTCTGAATTCCACAGGTAGAAATGGATTAACTGTTTATCGGACAGCTAACGATGGAAAAACTTTAGTTATTTATTAAAATACTTTTAGACGATGAAAAATTCTTTAAATAATATGATGAATTTAAAAATGAAATGGTTTTTGCTTTTTTGCATTTCTCCCTTTCTAACATTTTCCCATACTCCTATAAATTCGTACTCCGATTCTTCGATTCTCCCTTACCTTGATACGAATCCCCTTCCATGGCTGGAAGATTTTTCCGAAGCAAAAAAAGAGGCAAAGGAATCAGGTAAAATGATTTTATTGAATTTTTGTGGAACGGATTGGTGTGCTCCTTGTATTCAGTTAAGAAAAAAAGTTTTTGCATCTGAACCCTTTCAAGAATTTGCTAAGGATAAGCTAGTCTTACTTCGTGCAGATTTTCCGAGACTCAAAAAGAATCAGTTACCAGAGGATCAAAAGATGAAAAATGAAAAATTAGCAGAACTTTATAATAAAAATGGAGTTTTTCCATTAACCGTTTTGATTGATCAGGATGGGAATGTATTAAAAGAATGGGAGGGATATCAACCAGATATTCAAAAGTTTTTAAAAGAAATTTCTGATAAATTATAGGATGAAATTAATCAAGGTTCAAGAAAAATTAATGGGTAATAGCTTTTCTCTCGGAGTGCTCTCAGAGAAGGAGGAAAAAGCCCAATTTGATTTGAATCTTGCAATTTCTGAAATAAAAAGAATTGAAAAACTTTTTACAACCTTCGACGAAAGCAGTCAGGTAAATATGATTAATCAAGGGGCAGGATTAACTCCTGTAAAGGTAGATAGGGAAATTCTTCAACTAATTCATCGCTCTATTAAAATTTCTGAACTTACTCAAGGGGCTTTTGATATCTCTTATGGTTCTTTGGATAAAAATTTTTGGAATTTTAACCGGGCAATGAAGGAACTACCCAAGCCAGAAGATGCCTTGAAGTCTGTAGAATTGATTAATTATAAAAATATTGAATTGAACTTTGGAGACTCAACCGTTTTTTTGAAAAAAAAAGGAATGCGAATAGGTTTTGGAGGTATTGGTAAAGGATATGCTGCAGATTCAGCTCAAAGATTATTAAAAGAACTAGGATATGAAAATGGGGTAGTGAATGCATCAGGAGATCTCTGCGCATGGGGAAAGGATGAAGGTAATAAGCCCTGGCAAATTGGAATTATAAATCCGGATGATAAAAACAAGGTTTTAGGCTATGTGAATTTGAATAATTCCTCCACTGCCACCTCTGGAAATTATGAAAAATTTGTAATTATCAAGGGTATTAAATATTCTCATACAATTAACCCAAAAACTGGCTTTCCGGTAAAAGGGATAAAATCAGTTACAATATTTGCTCCAACTGCTGAATTGTCTGATGTGCTGACAACCCCTGTATTAGTGATGGGTAAGGAAGTAGGACTTGATTTGATAAATCAAATAAAAGGTGTGGAATGCATCTTAATTGATGATAATAATAAAATTTTTACTTCGAAAAATATTAATTTTCATTCATGAAAAAATTTAAATACAGTATTTTATTCTTGATTATTGGATTAGGCCTAGGGTCTTGTCAGTCTGTAAAAGAATATCAAAAAGCTTTATTGCATGATTCTGAGATGGAACTTTCCTCTCGGAAAAGTGAAAAATTTGAACAAGGTTTTTATTTATATAGAGAAGGCGCTTCAGGTGCAAATGGAGGAAAAAGCGGAGGAGGCTGCGGCTGTAATTAATCTAAAAATCTATGAAAAAAATACTTATAACAATCGGCCTGTATTGCTCATTTATATTTGGGTCGTCCGCTCAAGATTATCAGGCTCAATCTGATTCGGATTTTGTAAAAAGAAAACTTAAAATTGAAGAAGTCAATTTAATTGAAGGTTATTACCATCAAAATGGAAATAATTCTGCTATTACTGGTGGAATTGGCTCAGAATTATTACATGATTTTGAAAATTCACTTGATGTTGTGCTAACAAAAGAAGACCGATATGGTAGAAAGCATAGTATTTCCATCGATGCGAATATCGATTTTTATACTTCTGCCTCTTCTGATAAAATAGACCCCCTTACCATCGGTTCTGCTTCTAGTAACGACTGGCATTTATATCCAAGTATTTCTTGGTCTGTGGAGGACGAAAAAACGGGAATAACACAGTCTCTATCTTATGCCTTTTCAAGAGAATTTGATTATAAATCTCATGGATTTACCGCTGGTATTAATTTTCAGTCCAAGGATAAAAATAGAGATTTAAATTTAAGAGGATCTGCCTTTATTGATACCTACATGGCAATTCTTCCAGCAGAATTAAGATCGATGACTTATCCTTCTGGTGCTAAAACTGATCGTGTTGGAATTTCTTTCAAAGGAAGAAATACCTTTGCCTTTGCAAGTTCACTTTCACAGGTTATCACAGACCGACTGCAATTATTGGTAATGGTGGAACCAGCCTATCAACAAGGGTTTTTGTCGACACCTTTCCATAGAGTTTATTTTTCCAATGGAGATGTGACAACCGAAAAACTGCCAGCAGAAAGATTAAAAATTCCAATAGGATTCAGAGGGTCCTATTTTTTGGGAGATCGAATAGTTTTAAGAGGTTTTTATCGGTTTTATTCGGATGATTGGGGAATGATAGCACATACGGGAAGTTTGGAGGTGCCCTATAAATTTACCCCATTCCTATCCATTAGCCCTTTCGCTCGTTATAATATCCAAGGCAAAGTACGATATTTTCGGCCTTATGGGTATCATGATGTTAATTCAGAATTTTATACTTCAGATTACGACTTATCTACTTTTAGTTCTTGGTTTGTTGGGTCTGGACTAAGAATGTCTCCTCCAGGAGGAATTTTAGGAATTTCGCATATTAACTCCATGGAATTGCGTTATGGATACTATACTCGTTCTAATGGAATGCAGGCCCATAGTGTAACCGTGGCCTTTAAATTTAAATAATTTGATTTGAGTAATTTTTTAAATAGTGTGACTTTTTATTTCAATGAACCTATTTAAAAAATTACTCCTTTTTTTTTCCATTATTTTATGGAATCAATTTGCCGTTTTTTCACAAAAAAATATTGTGAAAGCGAACGATGCGAATGCTCCTTTGCATGCTCTTCAACCTGATTATCCCATAAATTATTCTGTTCCTGTTCCAAGTGAAGTAAAAGACCAAGTTGATAAGGTTTGGAATTATTTGGAAAAGTCGACTCCTAAATCCTTGGTTAATGAAAAAGGTGATATTTGGAGTGCGGGTATGCCTTATAATGCTAAATTGAAATTTGCCGAAGGAGATTTTCGTCCTATTTCGTATGAGTATGGGGTTACCTATTCTGGAATGTTAGAATGGTTTAGGATAACCAATGAATACAAATATTATTCCTTTGTGGAGGATCGATTAGATTTCATTTCAGATGCTCTGCCATCAGCAATTGATTTTGATAATGGAGCCAATAATCATATTTTAAGGGGTTTGGTTAGGCCAAAGGCATTAGATGATATAGGTGCTATGGCAATGGCTATCATAAAATCCAAGAAATATGGATATTCAAAAAATATTGATGAGATTATTAAAAGAGCAGAGAGATTTATTCTTCAAGAAGAACATCGTCTCCCTGATAATACACTTGTAAGAATTCGCCCACTTAAAAATACCCTTTGGTTAGATGATTTATACATGGCCTTACCTGCACTGGTTCAAATGGGAAATCTTACCGGAGAAACGAGGTTTTATGAGGAAGTAAATCTTCAGTTTAATGCGTATTTTAATAGAATGTTTAATAAAGATTTAGGAATTTATATGCATGGATATTTAGAAGGTGCAGAAAGACATCCTGAATTTCATTGGGGTAGAGCAAATGGCTGGGCTTTATTGACAGCCTGTGAAATTTTAGAATACTTGCCAGAAGATTCTCCTTATAGACAAAATATCATGGAGAAAATGAAGATGCATTTAAATGGTTTATTAAACCTTCAATCCGGATCAGGATTTTGGCATCAATTATTGGATAAGGAGGATTCCTATTTAGAAACCTCTGCAACAGCCATCTATACCTATGTTATTGCAAAAGGAGTAAATAAAGGCTGGCTGGATTCAAGAGTATATAGTCCTGCTGCAATATTAGGTTGGCAGGCAGTACAATCAAAAGTAAATGAAATTGGACAGGTGGAGGGAACCTGCGTTGGAACTGGTTTAGCATGGGATCCAGCATTTTATTATAACAGACCAATTTCACCTTATGCAGCACATGCATACGGGCCATTTTTGTTAGCAGGTTCTGCCATTTATGAATTGCTTACAAGCCAAGGCTATCATATAAATGATTCTGCCATACATATAAAAGAATAATAATTTAAATATAGATTTTATGTTTGATTTAAGTGGAAAAATAGCTTTGGTTACCGGTTGTAAAAGAGGAATTGGAATGGCAATGGCTTTGGGACTTGCCGAAGCGGGGGCTGATATTATTGGAGTTTCAGCAAGTTTAGAACTTGAGAATTCTGAGATTGAAGCAAAAGTAAAGGCATTAGGACGAAAATTTAATGCTTATCAAGCAGATTTTTCTAACCGTGAATCTCTATATAATTTTATTAAAAAAGTTTTAGTCGAATTTCCACGTATCGATATTTTGGTAAATAATGCAGGGACCATCCTTAGGGATCCTGCTGCTGACCATTCTGATGAATTTTGGGATGAGGTAATTGAAGTGAATTTAAATTCCCAGTTTATTCTTTCTAGAGAGATAGGCAGAAGGATGATCGAGGAAGGTTCAGGAAAAATAATTTTTACTGCCTCTTTATTAAGTTTTCAAGGAGGTATTACAGTTCCAGGGTATGCCGCATCAAAAGGAGGAATAGCACGACTTACGCAAGCATTAGCAAACGAATGGGCAGGAAAAGGAGTGAATGTTAATGCAATTGCTCCAGGCTATATCGCAACAGATAATACCGAAGCCCTAAGAAATGATAAAACCAGGCATGACGCAATATTAGGACGAATTCCTGCAGGAAGGTGGGGGGAGCCAGAGGACTTTAAAGGACCTGTTGTGTTCCTGGCCTCTAAAGCAGCTGATTATGTTCACGGTGAAATCCTTACTGTCGACGGTGGCTGGATGGGAAGATAAGTGAGGAGGGAAGAGTGAATTAATAATTAAGAATTAATAATTAAGAATTATGAAAAAATTAAAATTTTCTTATCCGTTGCCAATAATTTTGATATTATTGGTTTTTGTCTTTCAATCTTATTCCCAAAAGATTGATTTTAAGGCCCAATATACATTGGCAGAAAAGCAATATGCCTTGATGTTAGAAAATCATCCTGATACGTCTTTGACAATTCATTCAGCCAATGAAAATGGTTATGTGGATCGTCCATCCTCATGGTGGTGTAGTGGCTTTTTCCCTGGTGGACTATGGTATTTGTTTGAAGAAACTGGTAATACAAAATGGAAAGAAGCTGCTGAATTATGGTCGAAAGCAGTAGAGAAGGAACAATATAATAAAGGGACTCACGACTTAGGCTTTATGATGTATTGTCCTTTCGGCAATGGTTTAAGATTAACAGGTAATTCTCATTATAAAGAGGTGTTAATTCAGTCTGCGAAATCATTATCTACTCGATTTGATCCTAAAATTGGCCTAATTAAATCTTGGAATTCATTTAAGGGAGGCTATAAATATCCTGTGATCATTGATAATATGATGAATTTGGAATTATTGTTTTGGGCAAGTAAAGAAACAGGAGATATGTCGTATTACAATATAGCCATTACCCATGCAATGAACACGATGCGAAATCATTATCGTTCAGATTTTTCCTCCTATCATGTAATTTGTTATGGTCCGAATGGGGAGGTCTTGGCCAGAAAACAGCATCAAGGATATATTGATGAGTCTACTTGGACAAGAGGACATGCTTGGGGAGTTTATGGGTATGTAATGACAGCAAGGGAAACAGGGGATCAATTATTTTTAGATTTTGCTCAAAATATTGCCGATTACTATTTGAATCATCCGAATCTTCCTGAGGATAAAATTCCATATTGGGATTTTAGTGCACCTAATATTCCAAATGAAGAAAGAGACGCAACCGCAGGAGCAATTATGTGTTCGGCATTATATGAACTTTCAGAATTAGTTGGAGGTTCTAAAGGGAAGTCTTATCGTGCCCTTGCGGATAAGATGTTGGAATCTTTATCAAGTCCTGCATATCGTGCTCAAATGGGTGAAAATAATCATTTTTTAATTAAACATGGGGTAGGTGCAAAAGGACTAAATTCGGAGGTGGATGTTCCCTTGATTTATGGGGATTATTATTTCTTGGAAGCATTGAAAAGAAGTAGAGGAAAATGATGGAATAAGCTTTAAAGTTTAGCTATTTTTTTGTAATTTTAAAGCTTTATTTAAATCCATCATTACATGTCCAATAAAAAGATTGAATCGGCCTTAATTTCCGTTTTTTACAAGGATGGATTAGAGCCGATAATTAAAAAATTACATTCAGAAGGGGTTACTCTTTATTCAACAGGAGGTACACAAAAATTTATCGAAGATTTGGGGATTCCAGTAAAGCCAGTTGAAGGCTTAACAGGTTATCCATCCATTTTTGGGGGGAGAGTTAAAACCCTTCATCCAAAGGTTTTCGGAGGTATTTTATATCGAAGAGGATTAGAAGAAGATGTTCAAGTAGCAAGTGAATATGAAATTCCTTCCTTAGATTTAGTAATGGTTGATTTATATCCTTTTGAAGAAACTGTAAAATCAGGAGCTTCAGAAGATGATATTATTGAAAAGATAGATATTGGAGGAATCGCTTTGATCAGAGGCGCCGCTAAGAATTTTGAAGATGTAGTTATTATTTCGTCAAGAAATCAATATGGTAAATTCTTGGATATTTTAAATGAAACAGGACGCTCCACTAGTTTAGAACAAAGAAGAATGTTTGCCAAAGAGGCATTTTTGCAATCTTCAAGTTATGATAGAGCTATTCATAATTATTTTGCCGGGGAAGATGGAGGAAATCTTCATCAATTTGATCATTTGCCAGCAAACGAATTGCGATATGGAGAAAATCCACATCAAAAGGGAGTTTTTTATGGAAATTTAGATGAATTATTTGATAAACTTCACGGTAAAGAACTTTCTTATAATAATCTTGTAGATGTAGATGCTTGCCTTTCCTTATTAGATGAATTTAATGAAACTGCCTTTGTGATCATCAAGCATACCAATGCTTGTGGGGTAGCTACAGGAAATTCCGTGAAAGATGCTTATTTAAAAGCTTTGTCTTGTGACCCTGTATCGGCATTTGGAGGAGTTTTAGCAACGAATCAGGAGGTCGATGTGGATGCAGCAAATGAAATTAATTCCTTGTTCTGTGAAATTTTAATAGCTCCTAGTTTTACTCAGGAGGCTTTAGAAATTTTAAAATCCAAGAAGAATAGAATTTTATTGAAAAGAAAACCAGTTGATTATCCTAAAAATATGTTTAAAACCTTATTGAATGGGGTTTTAGAACAAGATAAGGATAATGTTTCTGAAACCATATCTGATTTTAAGCCAGTAACCAATAGAAAGCCAACAAATTCTGACCTAAAAGCCTTAGAATTTGCTTTGAAGATTTGTAAACATACAAAATCCAATACGATTGTATTAGCGAAAGAAGGACAATTATTGGCCTCGGGGGTTGGGCAAACCTCTAGAGTTGATGCTTTGAAACAAGCAATCGAAAAAGCAAAGGAATTCGGGTTTGACCTTCAAGGATCCGTAATGGCATCAGATGCATTTTTCCCTTTCCCAGATTGTGTGGAAATAGCTCATAAGGCTGGAATTATCGCTGTTACTCAACCAGGAGGTTCAATTAAGGACCAAAATTCCATTGATTATTGTAATGAAAATGATATCTCAATGGTATTTACTGGAATTAGACATTTTAAGCATTAATATTGATTGCAAAATTCAAAAAAAATACGTATTTTGTATTAATAAAAACCAACTAAATAAGTATGTCAGAAAATCAAGGACAAACCAACGATAGAGCCAATTATGGCGCGGATAATATTCAAGTTTTAGAGGGATTAGAGGCAGTAAGAAAAAGACCCTCCATGTATATCGGGGATACAGGAATTAAAGGCCTTCATCATTTAATTTGGGAAGTAGTTGATAACTCAATTGATGAGGCTTTGGCAGGTCATTGTGATACAATTACGGTAACTATTCACGAGGATAATTCAATTTCTGTAAAGGATAATGGTAGAGGGATACCTACAGGTATGCACTCGAAGGAGAAAAAATCTGCCTTAGAGGTAGTAATGACAGTGCTTCACGCCGGAGGTAAATTTGATAAAGATACCTATAAAGTATCTGGAGGTTTGCACGGGGTAGGGGTTTCTTGTGTGAATGCCCTATCAACGGATTTAAAGGTAACAGTACATCGTGAAGGAAAAATATTCCAACAAGAATATAAAATTGGTGTACCTCAATATCCTGTGAAGGAAGTTGGAGAGACCAATATTACAGGAACAATCGTTCATTTTCATCCTGACGGTACTATATTTTCTGTAACAGAATATAATTATGAAAGGGTTGCAAATCGTTTAAGAGAACTTTCATTTTTAAATGCTGGGATAACTATTAAATTAATAGATCTTAGGGAATTGGATGAAGAAGGAAAGCCTTTAGAAGAAGATTTTCATTCAGAAGGAGGATTGAAAGAATTTGTTACATTCTTAGATGCTAATAGAGAAGCACTTTTAGATGAACCAATTTACATGGAAGGAGATAAGAATGGAGTACCTGTTCAGGTTGCCATGTCTTATAATACTTCCTATACAGAAAATGTAGTTTCCTATGTAAATAATATCAATACAATTGAAGGAGGAACCCACGTTGCCGGCTTTAGAGGAGCCCTTACACGTACCCTAAAAAATTATGCAGATAAATCTGGTGCTCTTGATAAATTAAAGATTGATATTTCAGGGGATGACTTTAGGGAAGGTCTTACCGCTGTAATCTCAGTAAAAGTTGCTGAACCACAATTTGAAGGTCAAACTAAAACCAAATTAGGTAATGGTGAGGTTTCCGGAGCAGTTTCTGCTACCATGTCAGATTTATTAGAATATTGGTTAGAAGAACATCCAAAAGAGGCTCGTCAGATTGTTGCAAAGGTTATTTTAGCCGCTCAAGCTCGTCATGCTGCAAGAAAAGCAAGAGAAATGGTGCAGAGAAAAACGGTATTAGGATCTAATTCTTTGCCAGGAAAACTTGCAGATTGCTCAGATAATGACCCACATTCTTGTGAAATTTACTTGGTGGAGGGAGACTCGGCTGGTGGAACTGCAAAGCAAGGTAGAAATAGATCCTTCCAGGCAATTCTTCCATTGAGAGGTAAAATCTTGAATGTTGAAAAAGCACAAGAATATAAAATTTACGAAAACGAAGAGATTAAAAATATGATCACTGCGCTTGGAGTAAGTTTTGGAAATGAGGATTCAGAAAGAACCTTGAATATGGAGAAATTAAGATATCATAAAATCATCATCATGACCGATGCCGACGTTGATGGTTCCCATATTCGTACCTTGATTCTAACTTTCTTCTTCCGTTATATGAGAGAATTAATTGATAACGGATATATTTATATAGCTCAACCTCCTTTATACCAAGTGAAAAAAGGAACCAATGTCCGCTATGTTTGGACTGAACAACAAAGAGAGGAGGCAATACGTGAATTAGCAGGAACAGGTAAAGAAGATTCTGTTGGCGTTCAAAGATATAAGGGTCTAGGAGAGATGAATGCCGAGCAATTATGGGAAACAACCATGAATCCAGATACCAGAACTCTAAAACAAGTTACTGTAGAATCTGCCGTTGAATCAGATTTGCTATTTTCTATGTTGATGGGTGATGAAGTTGCTCCAAGAAGAGACTTTATTGAAAAAAATGCTAAATATGCAAAAGTAGATATTTAATACAAATTTAAACCGCCATGTCTAATTCACTGATTTCTTATTTCAATCCAAAAAACTGGATTGTCAATTTATTGGAAATAAGAGATTCAAATAGGGTTTTGGAGAAGTCTCTTCAAAAGTCCTATGAAACAATAGGGAAATCAAAATTTATCTCAAGAGATTTGTCTTGGTTGAAATTTGATGAAAGAGTTTTAGATCAGGCGAGAGATAAAAATAAATCCTTATTTGATCGACTAAAATTTTTAGCGATTACAGCATCGAACCTAGACGAATTTTTTACAATTCGTGTAGGTTCTTTGTATAACTATATTGATTTTGGAAAGGAGCGCCTAGACTATTCTGGTTTAAGTGAAATTCCATTTAAAAATGCCTTGATTTCTGCTGCCCAGGAATTGTCTGCGGAAAAACATCGTTTATTTATCGAAGAAATACTTCCTGAATTTGAAGGAAATGGTCTTCATCTTGTAAAAAGTTTAAAAGAACTTGATTCTGAGGAGTTAGAAGAGGTTAATAATTATTTCAAAAGAACCATCTATCCAATGCTAACCCCGATGGTTTATGATTTTACCCATACTTTCCCAAGTTTATTAGCAAAGACCTTGATTTTTGGAGTGGTTAGCAAAGGAGATACCCCTACCAAAAAGAAAGAAAAAGATGAAAGAAAAATTTCTTTTATCCAAATTCCACAAAACCTTTCGCGTTTTTATATCATTGAGAGAGAGAATCTAGTTTTATTTATTCCTATTGAAGAAATAATTCGAAATTGTCTAACTCTGCTTTATAAAAATGTGGATGTTGAATCTATTTCACTTTTTAGAATCACCAGAAATGGAGATTTTGATTTAGAGGAACATGAGGATACCGATAAAGATTTTGTGGATGAAGTAAAACAAAAAATTAAAGATAGAAGATTAGGTAGAGTGACTCGTGTGGAGGCAGAAAAGAATTATTCCAAATTCTTGATGGGAGAGATGTTGAAAAGATGGAATCTTACTGAGGAAGATATTTTTGTCAAACAATCAATTCTTGATTTTACCTCCTTTTGGCAAATATTAAAATATCCAGATTTTAAATCAAAATTGGCAAAAACACCGTCTCCAATTAATCCAATTGGAACGGAATCCAATAGCTTCGATGATATTTTCGATACAATGAAAAAAGGTGATATTCTTTTACATCATCCTTTTAATAGTTTCGAACCAGTCATTCAATTATTAGAACAATCAGCTGAAGATCCACAAGTTTTAGCAATTAAAGTTACTTTATATCGAATTTCAAAAAATTCACGCGTGTCTGCAGCACTATTAAGAGCTGCTGAAAATGGTAAACACGTTTCAGTTTTATTCGAAGTAAAGGCCCGTTTTGATGAAGAAAATAATATCCGAGAAGCGAATCGACTTCAAAAAGCCGGATGTTTTGTGATTTATGGTATCCCAGGTCTAAAAACCCATACCAAATTATTGCAAGTAATTAGAAACGAAGGTACCCATGTATTGTCCTATGCCCATTTAGCCTCCGGAAATTATAATGAGGAAACTTCCAAATTATATACGGATATTGGCCTATTAACAACCGATGACCGTATTACTCAAGATATTTCGGAATTTTTTAATGTAATAACGGGTCATAGTCTTCCTACTCAATACCAGCATTTAATTACGGCTCCAAAAGATTTAAGGAATAGTTTATTATCCTTAATTCAAGATGAAATTTCAAATTATAAGAAAGGTGTTTCTTCTGGAATTTGTTGGAAAGTAAATTCACTCCAAGATGATGAAATAATGGAAGCCTTATATAAAGCCTCTAAAGCCGGTGTTCCTGTTCTTCTAATAGTTCGAGGAATTTGCTGTATTAGACCTCAAAGAGAAAATTTATCAGAAAATATTTATATCAAATCTATTGTAGGAGAATATTTAGAACATAGTAGATTATATTATTTCCATAAAGGCGGCGATCCTGTAATTTATGGTGGTTCTGCAGATGTAATGGTTCGCTCTTTTGATAGAAGAATTGAATCTCTTTTTGAATTGGTAAACCCAACTGCCAAGGCTCAAGCTATTACAATCTTGGATTTTAATTTAAAAGATACTGTGAATTCCTATGAAATGAGAGAAGATGGTTCTTATTGGAAAGTAGAATCCGAAAAACCATTTAATATTCACCAAGAATTTTATAAATTGTCGAAAGAAAATTTGGTTGACAAAATTGATTTCCTACACTATATAGATGTAGCAAGTCAGGAACTACATTTATAATACGAAATTATCATGGAAAGATTTGTTGGCATTATCGGAATAGTATGTATTCTTGGATTAGCCTATTTATTGTCAAATAACCGGAAAGCAATCAATTATAGAACAGTGGGTGTCGGATTATTACTTCAGTTTTCGCTTGCGGTTTTTATATTGAAAACTGAAATCGGACAATATATTTTTCAATCTGCAGGGGAGATAATTAATATTATTTTAGACCAAGCTCAGAAAGGAGCTTCTTTTGTCTTTGGTTCTTTGGTAGACACCAATTTAATGACCAAAACCTTTGGGGTTGGAAATGATTATATTTTCTTTTTCAAAATTATTCCTACTATTATTTTAGTAGCAGTTTTGGTAAATATTTTCTATTATATTGGGGTTTTACAAAGAGTAGTCTATTTTTTGGGAATTTTCATGAAAAAGATCATGGGGGTTTCTGGAGTAGAGGCTTTATCCAATGTGGCTTCCGCATTCGTTGGCCAAGTTGAGGCTCAGATTATGATTAAGCCTTATTTAAAGGATATGACAAATTCCGAATTAATGGCTTCTATGGCAGGGAGTTTTGCTTGTATTGCCGGAGGGGTTATGGCATTATACATTTCTCTTGGGGTACCAGCTCCTTATTTATTAGCAGCATCTTTAATGGCTGCACCTGGTGCTTTGGTGGTTTCTAAAATTATGTTTCCTGAAACGGAAAAATCTAAATTTTCTAATACAGTTGAATTAAACACGCAGAAAACCCATGTAAATATTGTAGATTCAATTGCGGCTGGATCATCCGAGGGATTGAAGGTTGGTTTGAATGTCGTAGCAATGTTAATTGGTTTTATTGCGCTTATCGCCATTGTGGATTTATTATTAGGTAAAATGGGTGGTTTATTTAATTTTCCTGAATTATCGATGAATTATATTTTGGGCTATTTGTTTTCTGGTTTTGCTTGGGTAATGGGTGTTCCAACTCAGGATATTCGCGTTGCAGGTGCTTTGATGGGTGAAAAAATGGTTGTAAATGAATTTGTAGCCTATCTTGATTTAATAAAGGTAAGGGAGACCTTAGACCCCAAAACAATTGCCATCACTAGCTTCGCACTTTGTGGCTTTGCAAATTTTTCCTCCATTGCCATTCAAATAGGTGGAATTGGAGAATTGGCTCCAACAAGAAGAAAAGACTTGGCTAAATTAGGTTTTAAGGCACTTATTGCCGGTACACTTGCCTCATACTTGAGCGCCACCTTCGCTGGAATTCTTTTTTAAACAGTACGTTCTGATTTTTAATCTAAACAACTGTTCAAATAAATTTCGTAAATTAAAGTCGTGAGAATTGATGAAAGCACCATACAGCAAATCAAATCCATCGCATCTTTAACAGATGTGATTGGAGATTATGTGTCTTTAAAAAAGAAAGGTGCAAATTTTTGGGCATGTTGTCCTTTTCACGGAGAAAAAACACCCTCCTTCTCTATTTCCCCTTCAAAGGGCATTTATAAATGTTTTGGCTGTGGCAAGTCAGGTGATTCTATTCGTTTCATCATGGATATTGAAGGTATTAATTATGGTGAAGCTCTTCGTCAATTAGCCAAAAAATATGGAATTGATATTAAAGAAGAGGAATTTTCGGATGAACAATTGATTCGCCAGAACGAAAGAGAATCTTTATTAATTCTTTTGGAACATGCAAAGAACTTTTTTGTAAATCAGTTAAAAAATACGGATGAAGGAAAATCAATTGGTTTGTCCTATTTAAAGGAAAGAGGCTTTTCCCAGTCAACAATTGATGCTTTTGACTTAGGATATTCCCCTGAAGCTTGGGATGCCCTAAAAATTGAGATTGAATCCAAGGGTTTTAATGAAAAAATCATTGAAGAATCTGGTTTGCTGACGCAAAAAAATGAGAAAGGGAATCAGTTTGACCGTTTTAGGGCTAGAGTAATATTTCCAATTCATAATGTTTCAGGTAAAGTAATTGCCTTTGGAGGAAGAATTTTAAAATCAGATGGAAAGGCTGCAAAATATTTAAATTCACCAGAGTCTGACGTATACCATAAATCAAAAATAGTTTATGGTATTTCTCAAGCTAAATCATCTATTCGTACGGAGGATAAATGCTATTTAGTAGAGGGCTATACAGATGTAATTTCCTTGCATCAAGGAGGAATTCATAATGTAGTCGCTTCATCAGGTACTTCCCTGACTCAAGATCAAATCCGATTAATTGCTCGTTTTACGAATAATATTTATGTCCTATACGATGGAGATATGGCAGGTATAAAGGCTGCTTTGCGGGGGATGGAATTGATTTTGGCAGAAGGTTTATCAGTTCATTTGGTAGTATTTCCAGATGGTGATGATCCAGATAGTTTTATAAGAAAAGTAGGAGAGGAGAAATTTAATGAATTCGTCAATACCAATGCCAAAGATTTTCTGAGTTTTCAGGCAGATTTATTAATGAAGGAAGCTGGAAAAGATCCTTTTAAGATTTCTGAAGTAATTAAAGAAATGGTACAGAGTATTTCTGTGATTCCAGATGCTATTCAAAGAGAAATTTTCGTAAAGAAAACTGCTGGTTTAGTAGGAATTTCTGAGGATGTCTTATTAGGAGAATTGAATAAAAAAACCCTCAATAATTATAAAAAGACTGTAAAAGATCAATCTTTAGAGGATATTAAAATTCCAGAAAACCAAAAGTCTGGTTTGCAAGAAAAACCACTAATAGATTCCAATTCAAATTTATATTACCAAGAATTAGAATGTATTCGACTGGTTGTATGTTTTGGTAATATGGAAATTTCCCCTGTTGCTGAACCTGGAAGAACAGTCTTAGATCATATTCAAGATGAATTGGAGGATTTTACATTTGAAAATTCTTTATTTCAAAAAGTTTGGGAATTTGGCTTAGCAAGAAAAAATGCAAATCAGGATTATTCCTTAAAAACTTATTTGCATGAATCTAATCCAGAGATTCAAGAATTAAGTATTAATCTTTCTGCTGAAAAATACCAACTTTCACCTGTCTGGAAGGATAAGCATGAAATTTTTACTCCAGAAGAAACACAATTATTGGAAGATTTAGTTTTTAAAAATAGTTTAAGATTAAAGAAGACGAAAATCGATTTAGAAATTGAGGAAATTTTGGTAAATCTTAAGAATGAAACGAATGAAAAAACGCTCCAAGAGTACATGGAGCGCTTTGTCGATTTGAAAGAGATTCAAACAAATGTTTCTAAAATCCTCGGAAGAGTCATTGAAAACCGTTAAGAACTACGAATTATATTCCTAAAATTTTCTTATTCAATTCTATATCTGCTCCACCTCCAGCGAAATCATCAAATACTTTTGAAGTTGCTTGAATGATATGTTGAGCAATAAATGGAGCTCCTTCTGTTGCTCCTTGAACAGGATCTTTAATGGCACATTCCCATTCTAAAACAGCCCAACCATCGTAACCGTATTGGGTTAATTTAGAAAAAATGCTTTTAAAATCAACCTGACCATCTCCCAAAGATCTAAATCTTCCGGCACGATTTACCCAAGATTGATATCCTCCATATACACCTTGTCTTCCTGAAGGATTGAATTCAGCATCCTTCACATGGAACATTTTTATTCTATCATGATATAAATCGATATATTCTAAATAATTAAGGCATTGTAGAACAAAATGGGATGGGTCATATAATAAATTCGCTCTTTTATGTCCTTTTACTTTTTCTAAGAACATTTCAAAAGTCACTCCATCATGAAGGTCTTCACCTGGATGTATTTCATAACAAACATCTACTCCACATTCATCGAAATAATTCAGGATAGGTAACCATCTTTTTGCTAATTCTTCAAAACCTTGATCAACTAAACCTGCTGGTCTTTGAGGCCAAGGATAAACCGTATGCCACATCAATGCACCAGAAAAGGTAGCATGCGCTTTTAGTCCAAAGTTTTCAGACGCTTTTGCGGCATATTTTAATTGTTGTACGGCCCATTCGGTTCTAGCCTTTGGATTTCCTTTTACGGAATCAGGTGCGAAACCATCGAATCCAGCATCATATGCAGGATTTACTGCAACTAATTGTCCCTGAAGGTGGGTTGATAATTCTGTAATTTCAACTCCTTTATCTTTTAGTTTTCCTTTGTATTCATCCGCATAGGTTTTAGATTCCGCAGCTAATTGTAAATCAATTGCGCGAGGATCCCAGGTAGGGATTTGCACCCCTTTATAGCCTAAACCTGCCACCCAATCTGAAATGGTATCAATTGAATTAAATGGTGCGGCATCATCCATGAATTGTGCTAAAAATATAGCAGGTCCTTTAATCGTTTTCATAATTTAAACTTATTTATTGCTTGGATTAAACATTTACCCAAGCTTGTTTTCTTGTCGATTCTAATATTCTTTCACAAATTAATAATTCTCTATATCCATCTTCAAATGTTGGGAAGCTTGGATTTTCTGGTTGTTTTCCGGCCTCAATGGCTGCATAAACTTCCTTGAATAATTGCTTTGAAGTATCAGGGAAACCTTCATTATGTCCACCCGGGAATGAAATAATTCCAGCAGCTGCTGAATTTGCCAAAGATGGATCTTTTAATAATACTTCATTTGCCTTATCTCTATGGCCCATCCATAATTCGTTTGGCGATTCAGAATTAAAGCAAAATGCTTTTTTAGATCCAGAGATTTCCAATTTAAGCTGATTTTTTCTTCCTGCTGCAACTTGTGAAACGGTAATGGACCCAGTATTTCCATTATCAAAACGTAACAAAACGTTTGCTGTATCTTCTGTATTGATTTCTACATCTGCATAATCTTCAGGAGTAAGCATTTTACCCGAATAAGTTTCAATTGGTTTTAAAGGCTTTTTACGGATTTTATGAACGGTATTAAAATCAGCCATTACTTGGGTTGTTTTTAGGCCTGTAATATATTCAATGATATCCATTAAATGTGAACCGATATCCGCAATTGCTCGAGAGTCCCCAGATTTATCTGGTTCTAATCTCCAATTATAATCTGTATTATAATACAACCAATCTTGAAGATAGGATCCTAAAACCGTAAAGATTTCACCTAATTCTCCACTTTCTCTAGCTGCTTTCATTTGGCGAACCATTGGATAATATCTCAAATTGAAATGAACTGCATTAACTAAACCAGATTTTTTAGCAATTTCTACTAATTCCTCTGCTTCATGCAAATCTTTGGCCAAGGGTTTTTCGCAAACCACATGTTTTCCTGCCTCTAATGCTGCCTTGGATTGTGAATAATGCAAGAAATTAGGAGTGCAAATATGTACTGCCTGAATTTCCTCTACTTTTAACATATCCTCAAAAGTATATCCTTTTGGAATACCTAATTGGGCTGCTTTTGTATCTGCTAATTCTTGATTAACCTCACATAGAGCAACTACTTCTACGTTTGGTAATCTTCTTAGGGCCTCAATATGTGCAGGACCAATAAATCCTGTTCCCACCACGGCAACTTTAATCTTGTTCATTTTTTATATTTTTAAATTGTAAATTTAGTCCACTTAGTATTTTCATCTTGTGCAGATTTTACTACATTGGCGATGAATGCCATTCCCCTAATTCCTTCATCAATTCCTGGAAAATCATAAATTGTGTCATGTGGTTTGCCATCCATTCTATTTCTCAAAGCCATTGCAAAATTCCGATAGATATTTCCAAAAGTCTCAATATATCCTTCAGGATGACCAGCAGGTTGTCTTGTATGTGCACCAGCATTTGGAGAAAGCGACCCAACATTCGTACGGATCATTTTAGCCCCATCATCACGCGTTTTAAATATTAAGGTATTTGGTTCCATTTGTTTCCATACTAAACCTGCTTTGGTTCCATAAATTCGAATATTCAAATCATTTTCCTCACCATTACAAATCTGAGAACAATGTAATACGCCTTTTGCTCCGTTTTTATATCGAATTAAAATATTGGCATCATCATCCAATTTTCTTCCCTCTACAAATATGGTTAAATCAGCACATATTGAATCAATTTCTAAACCTGTAATATATTCAACCAGGTTTTCGGCATGTGTTCCAATATCACCTACAGAACCTGCTGCCCCACATCTCTCTGGGTCAGTTCTCCAGTCAGCTTGTTTTTGTCCGGTTGCTTCTACCAAATCAATTAACCAGCCTTGTGGATACTCAACAATTACTTTTCTTATTTCTCCAATTTCCCCAGAATCAACTAAATATTTGGCTTCTTTCACCATTGGATATCCAGTATAATTATGGGTTAAAACATACATTAGGCCGGATTTGTCAACAATCTCTTTTAAAGCCTTTGCTTCCTCAAGATTTAAAGTAGCTGGTTTATCACTTACTACATGAAATCCATTTTCCAAAGCCATTTTGGCAGCTGGGAAATGCACATGATTCGGTGTAACGATGGAAACAAAATCCATTCTTTCTCCCTCAGGTAATTGCTTTTCCTTTTCAATCATCTCAGCATAAGATCCATAAACCCTTTCTGGATTTAAATATAATGCCTCGCCAGTTTCTTTAGATTTTTCTGGGGAAGAAGAAAATGCTCCGCATACCAATTCAATCTCTCCATCCAATTGTGCACCTCTTCTGTGTACTGCACCAATGAAAGCATCTAAACTTCCACCAATCATACCCATTTTAATCTTTCTATTCGTGGATTTTCCTGCTTTACTAGAAGTTCCTCCTTGTATCATAGTTTGTGTTTAGTTTTATGGTTACAAAAATAATAAAAAAAGGTGGATTTTAGTCCACCTTTTAATCATAAATTACTATTCAATAATCATTAAGCAGTTCTTCTTCTCATAAAAATATAAAGAATACCGAAAGCAACAATTAGAATTAATGGGAAGGTGGTCATATTGCTTAAAGCAATTTTTCCTGCTGCTAAATCTGCAGCGGCCCCTTCTAATCCTTCAGCACTAACCTTTATCTTAGCTTCATCTATCCATCCTCCGATGATTGGCTGGAAAATAGAGGAAGAGAACATTCCCATTCCACCTACTAAAGATAATCCCAATGCACCTGATTCAGGAATATTTTCTCCTACAAAGCCAAGCATGTTCGGCCAGAAATAACAAATTCCTAAACCATAAATAATTGTCGCTAAGTACAACATATTTCCTTCTAATTGAGTCATTAAATACAATCCTGCAAAAGCGAATATCGCAGAACCTAATAATACTCCCGTAGTATTTAATTTCTTCACGATCGGCCCTCCAAAATATCTTCCAATTGCCATTACACCTGTTGCTAATGCTAAGATCAACATAGGAGATGCACCTGCGTTTTCAAGTATTGGACCTACCCAGTTTTGTGGACCAAATTCAGAAATTGCCGTTAAGGCCATTAAAGCAAAGATGATTAAAAATAAAGGATTTAGCATTGCTTTAAAATTAGCTCCAAGTGAACTTGCCTCCTTTGCAGGTTTTGGGAAAGATTGACCCCAAAACATTACAAAATAAATGATTGTTGGAATCATTATGAACCAAATTTGTTGCTGCCAATGGAATCCAATATCTGTCATTAATTTAGATAATAATGAACCTAATACAATTCCTCCTGGAAACCACATATGGAATCTATTCAGCATTTTGTTGAAATCATTTCCTGAATATGAATCAGCTATCATCGGATTACAAGCCGCTTCCGTACAGCCATTTCCAATTCCAATCAATAAGGTCGATAATAATAAAACCTCGTAGGAAGAAGAAAAAATAGTAAGAACTATCCCTAAAGTGTGGGACACAAATGCTACCTGCATGATGGTTTTTGGTCCAATAGAGGTATAAAATATTCCTCCTAAAATCATAGCTATTGGGAAACCTAAAAACCACATTTGGTTTATGGTTCCTAATTGAGTAGCGTTAAGCATTAATTCATCCCCAATTTGAGTTAAAATACCTGCTCTTATACTAAAAGAAAAGGCAGTAGTGATTAATGCAAAACAAGATGCATAAAATAGCCTATTGGCGTTAACTGATTGATTCATAATGTAGTTGTAGTTTTATTTAAGGATTAAATTCTATAAATAGGTTTTTTAATTTTCAAGTATAGAAAATTTTTTTGGAATTAGAAAATTATTACTATATTCGTCCAAGAAAATTCTAACCATTAAAATTCATGTTTCAAAATAAATCCTTACTTCCTGGATCTGATCAAAACAATAATTTAATAGTTGGTTTTTTTTTAAAAGCGTGTATAGGTTAGTTCACGTGTATTAGTGTTAGAGTTTATTTTTAAGGTCAGGAATTTTTTCTGGCCTTTTTTTTTAATTTTACTGAATGAAAAAAATCTTAATCCTCTTTATCTTTATCTTTTTTTCTTGTAAAACAGATTATTCCATCAATCCAGATGCTGTTGAGGAAGAATTATTAGCTCTAAAAGATGATTATCCAAATCATAAAATTAAATTCAAAACGAATCTCGGAGAATTTATCGTTCAACTCTCTGATCGAACTCCAATCGCAACAACGAATTTCCTTCGACTAGTTCGGAAAGGCTATTTTGATGAACGCCCCTTTTATCGAAATGTTGGATTTTCTGCCATTCAAGGTGGGGGATATTTTGATGATAGATTAGATTATACCATTCCTGCTGAATTCTTGACTGATTATTTTCCCGAAAGAGGAAAGATTTGTATGGCGAGATATTTCGATGGTAATCCGGATAAACGCTCTTCCCCAACTGAATTTTTTATCGTAACGAATACGGAAGAAGCAAAACCCTTTATCGGACAATTCGTGACATTTGGGGAGGTAATTCAAGGCATGAATGTTGTTGATTCCATAAAAGCGCAGCCCGCCTATTTTGAAAATCCTGTTGGACCACGTTGGTTTGGAATTGAAATTGTTCGGGAGAATCCTACTTGGTACCAAAACCTAGGAGACGCAATATGGAGGCTAATACGATAACCAAAAGGCATCCCAAGACATTCAACCATAAAAAAGAAATCCATTCTTCATACCAAGCAAAAATCACTACGATTTCAGCAAATACTGCTGCCCAAAATACTTGTGTGCCTGTAGTTTTCTTTAAATAAAAGGCACATAAAAATACCCCTAAAACCGTCCCATAGAACCAAGAACCTAAAATATTGACCACCTCAATCAGAGAACCCATTTTCGTTGCATATTCAGCAACAATTAGACAAAATATCCCCCAAATTAAAGTTGAAATTCTAGATGCCCACCAATAATGTTGATCTGATTGTCCTGGTTTTAAATAGCGTTGATAAATATCAACCATTGTAGTAGAGGTGAGAGATCCAAATGCTGAGGCCATAGAACCCATGGAGGCCAGTAATATCATGGCAATTAAAAAACCAATTATTCCAATCGGAAGATTTTCGATTACATAATGCAAAAAGATATAATTCGTATCTTGAATTTCTAGATTAGGATTAGCTTGTTCCAAATGAATTTTCGCCTTATTAACTATTTCCATTTCTTGAGCATGATTGGCTCGAAGTTTTTTTAATAAGTCAGGATTATCCTTTCCAGTTAATAAATTTTGGTTTAAAATCTGTTTTTCATTCCAAATTTCCTTTTTCTGAGATTCTAAATCCTCTAAATATTCATTTTGGGTCCAATATTTTTCTGCATTATCATTAAAAAACATCGGCCTTTCATTGAATTGATAAAAAGTGAAGACTAAAATTCCCACAATTAAAATAAAAAATTGCATCGGAATTTTTACCAATCCATTGATTAAAAGACCTCTTCTAGAGGCATCGATGGATTGACCAGTTAAATATCTTCCCACCTGGGATTGGTCCGTTCCAAAATAAGATAATTGTAAAAAAAACCCCCCAATAATTCCTGACCATATATTATATCGATTATTCCAATCAAAATTCCAGTCGATAACATTCATCTTGCCTAAATTTCCTGCAAGTTTCAGACTATTATTTAAATTGATTTTTTCGGGTAATTGATACATTAGGTAAATTGCTACAAAAACCATGCCCGTAAAAACGATTGCCATTTGAAGTAATTGGGTATAAGAAATTGATTTAGATCCCCCCATAATTACATAAGAAGTAACTATAAATGCTGTTAAAGAATTTGTCCAGGTTAGATTCCAACCTAAAATGATAGAAAGTATTATAGAAGGTGCTGCAATGGTTACTCCTGTAGAAAGTGCTCGTGGTATCAAAAAAAATAAGGAAGTGAGTACCCGAGTTTTTGCATCAAAACGAGATTCTAAATATTGATAGGCGGTATAGACTTTTAATTGATAATAATTCGGGATGAAGGTAATAGAAAGGATGATCATGGCAATAGGTAAGCCCATGTAAAATTGCACAAACCTCATTCCATCCGAATAGGCTTGTCCGGGGGCTGACAAAAACGTAATGGCAGAGGCCTGGGTAGCCATAACAGATAATAAGACATGGTACCAAGGTAATTCCCGATTGGCTAAAAGATAACCATCCAAGGAATGCTGGGCGTTTTTTCCTTTCCAAATTCCATATCCTACTACCAAGAAGATGGTGGAAAATAAAATTATCCAATCTAAATTACTCATTGATTTGATAGTTTTGGGTTAGGAGATTAAAAAACACGATTAATGCTATTAAAAACAGGATAATTCCGATATACCAATATTTCCAATTTGTTTTCATGCTCTTAAATTACATAAAAATATTTTGAAATATCCTTTTCAATCTATTATATTTGCAGTCCAATTGAGCGGGTGTGGTGAAATTGGTAGACATACCAGACTTAGGATCTGGCGCCGCGAGGCATGGGGGTTCGAGTCCCTCCACCCGTACTACCCAACGAAGTCCCTGAATTTCAAAGTTTGGGGACTTTTTAATTAAAAAATCATAATATGAATATTTCTTTAAATAAAGAAAAAAATCTTACAGGAGTTTTATCCGTTTCAATCGAAGAAAAAGATTACGCTGAAAAAGTTGAAAAGAAATTAAAGGATTATCGTAAAAAGGCAAATGTTAAAGGTTTTAGACCAGGAAACGTGCCTATGCCTTTAATAAAAAAATGGTACGGTGCCACAGTTTTGGTGGAAGAAATCAATCATATTCTTTCACATGCAGTAGGAGATTATATTCGTGATGAAAAATTGCCGATTATTGGTGATCCAATGCCCAATGAGGAGCAAGCTGCATCTATCGACTGGGATACTCAAAAAGATTTTACTTTTGATTATGATTTAGGATTCCACGGAGAATTTGAAATTGATTTTTCAAAAATCAAGAATATCACTTCATATGAAATTAAGGTAGATAAAAAGCAAGTAGAGGAGACTATTGATAACCTGAAAAAGCAATTTGGAGGTCATTCTCATCCAGAAACAGCGGAAGATGGTGATATGATTTTTGGTAAGTTCCAATTGGGAGAATGGGAAGAAAAATCAGCTATTCCAATGAATGCTATCAATGCGAAGTCTAAAAAAATATTTTTAGGAGCAAAGAAAGAGGACGTATTAAAATTTGATATTTTAAAAGTATTTAATGATAAAAAATCTGCAGCATTGGCAACAGGTAAGAAAGAAGAAGAAGTGGATGCATTAGCAGGTGAGGCAACATTTACGGTGGAGAGTTTGACAAGAAATACTCCAGCAGAAATGAACCAGGAATTTTTTGATAAAGTATTAGGTGCAGGAAAGGCAAAAGATGAAAAAGAATTTATCAAAGAAGTTACGGATATTATCGAAACAAACTATAAGAGAGAATCAGAATATTTGTTAAGAATTGATGCTGAAAAAGCTATTGTTGAGCAAACAAAGATTGATTTCAATGATGAATTCTTGATGAAATGGTTGAAAAAAGCTAACGAAGGAAAACATACAGTTGAAGAAATTGAAAAAGATTTTGAAAATGTAAAGAAAGATATTCGTTGGTCTTTAATTAAAAATGCCATTGCAACTCAAAACGACATTAAAGTTGAATATCCTGAAGTAGTAGAAAAGGCTAAGGACATGGTAAGATCTCAATTTGGATCTTATTTAAACCCAGATGATCCTAATACCGAAGCGATGGTAGAGAAAATTGCGAATGGTTATTTAACCGATAAGCAAAAACCTGATAATTTCATGAATCTTTACAATCAAGCTTTAGCTGATAAGATTGCAGAAATCATCGTTGAAAAAGTATCTAAAAAGGTATCTAAAATTGATGTAGATAAATTCAAAGAAATTACGGAAGAACTAAGATCTAATTAGTGAAGAGTTACGATTTACGAACTACGAGTTAGTATTTACAATTTGTAGTTCGTAGTTCGTAGTTCCTAATTCATAGTTCGTAATTCGTAATTCGTAGTTCGTAGTTCGTAACTCGTAGTTCGTAGTTCGTAGTTCGTAGTTCATAGTTCGTAGTTCGTAATTCCTAGTTCGTAACTCGTAGTTCCTAATTCGTAGTTCGTAGTTCGTAGTTCATAGTTCGTAGTTCGTAGTTCCTAATTCATAGTTCGTAATTCGTAA
>JBJOIA010000131.1:0-13432 GCA_046047395.1 Bacteroidota bacterium
TTCTTATTTTTTTTGTAGAAATTTTTCAATTTAAGAATGTCCAAATTAGGAGTACTATTAATTTCTGGGGTACCAAGTGGTGAATTCAAAGGAAGTATTGAGCTTTTTTTGGCACTATTTATTATTATTTCCCTTATACTCCTTGCCATTGGTTTATTTTTATGGGATAAGCGTAAAACATGGATAAAGAGGTCTCAAATTACAATGGGAAGAATTGTTGAGATTTCTAGACGGTATGCAAGGGATGACCATTCTGGTAGATTCCCAATTTATTTTCCGATTATTTCCTATTATGTGAATGGTAATGAATTTCGTAGAGAAGTTGAAAAAGGATATTCCGAGAAGGTTGAGGTTGGTGAAGAAGTAAAAGTTAGGTATACTCCTGAGGACCCATTTCAAGCAAGTTTAAGTGAAAACTCCATTCCGATACAAAACCCTAATATCTTTTTTATTTTAGGCACTTTAATGCTTGTAGGAGTGATTGCTATGTATTTCCTACAGAAATAATTTGAACCTTTTTAAATTTTATTTAAAAAAAATCGGTAAATTTCGTTTCAAATTTAGCTTATTACCTCATGGAAACATTTGTTAAGGAAAAATCAGAATTCAGGAATTACGAGCAGGGAGATATTACTGCTGCAGTAAAGGAGCATTATAGAAAAATGCGAATGAACCAGACCTATGATTATGTTCAAAGGATGAAAAAGAAATATTTAACCTTTGAACGTCCAATGGACCTTTGGGACATGATGGATAAACTAAATGCCTTAATAGATGTGAGTGATCCGGATTTAAATATGCCCAATATCATTCATTTATTGCAGTCAGCAGAGGGAATAAGAAAAGATGGAAGGCCAGATTGGATGCAATTAGTGGGTTTGATACATGATTTAGGGAAAGCCATGTATTTATTTGGTTCAGATGAAGATGGAACCTCTCAAGCTGAACAATGGGGTTTAGTAGGAGATGTTTTTGTGGTAGGATGTGCACTTCCTGATACCTGTGTTTATCCAGAATTCAATGCCCTAAATTCCGATATGAAAAATGGAAAATTCAATACCGAATTGGGAATTTATGAGGAAGGTTGTGGTTTGGATAATGTGGATTTAGCCTGGGGGCATGATGAATATTTATATCAAGTCTTGATGAATCATAAAGATAATAAGATTCCCGAGGAAGGAATGGTTATGATTCGTTATCATTCTTTTTATCCTTGGCACACAGGGGGATCTTACAAACGTTTAATGACCGAAAAAGATCAACAATATATGGAATGGATCAAGGATTTCAATCAATATGATTTATATACGAAATCTCCTGAAATTCCAAATTATGAGGAATTGAAGCCTTATTACAAGCCGATTGTTGAAAAATATTTGGGTAAAGGACCTATTTATTGGTAATACTACCAACCATCATCGTCTACTTTTGCTTTTGGTTTAGGAGCTGCCTTTTTTACAGGGGCTGCACTGGATGTTGATTTTTTAGGGGTAGAATTTGTATTATTGAGACTACTTGATACTACAGATTCATCTAATTCTGTTCTAGAAAATACTCTTGCAACAATTTTCCAATCTCCATTTACTTTTAACAAAGAAAGTAGGTCAATATATTTGAAAGTTGCAAAGGATAATTCTACTACAGCCTGCCCTGATGAACCTGCAAAGGAAATGTTTTTTATTTCTGCCTCAATTTTAATACCGCCAGAAGGTGTAGAAGAAATAAAATTTTGGACAGGGAAATTTTGAATACTTCCATTATTTAAATTAATGGATTTAAGTATTGCTGAATTATCAAAAACATCTGTCAAAAGATTTTTATCACCCTCTTTAAGTCCTTTGATATATTGATTTAGCGTGAATCTTATATCTTCAATTTCGTTTTGTGCGATTAGGTTAAAATTTCCAATAATAACCAAGGTAAAAATAAAGATGATTTTTTTCATGGTGTTAAAAATTTATTCCTCTTCGTCCCCAATGAAATATTGTTTTTTCTCAGGGTAAAGAATGGATTGTGCATATTTAAGTTTGGTTAGGGCATGTCCTGCAATATTTCCTAATATTATAATTGATGAATTATCTTCTTCATTATGAAGATAATAATTTTTGAATCCATGCCACCATCCAGTATGGTAGGTTAGCCACTCATCGTTTGGTAATTTTTTTAATCTCCAGCCTAATCCATAATTAGAAGTTAAAACCTTCGGGGTGGTATGTTGCGGAGTAAAAGCTTCTTTTAGTAAATCTCTAGAGACTATTTTACCTTGAATTAAACCTTGGTCCCATTTATACATATCTTCAACAGTGGAGTAGATTCCTTTATCTCCCATTACTCCGTCTAAATGGTCGAATCCGGCATTATATAATCTTCCACCACGTAGGATATAGCCATTGGCGGAATGTTCTAATTGTTCAGGGGCGGAGGGGTTATAAACAAAGGAATTTTTCATTTCCAGTGGTTCGAAGATATTTTCCTTGATATAAATATCAAAGGGTTTTTTCGCTATATCTTCTACGATATAGGCTAATAAGGCATAATTTGTATTGCAATAATTGAACTTTGTATTTGGTCTATAGGCAATTGCCGGCTTATGTTTAATAAATAAATTGATAACCTGTTGATTTGTTAAAGGTTTTCTTTTGTCGATAATTTTATCAAAAACATAAATATAATTTGGAAGGCCAGATTTATGACTTAAAAGGGATCTTATCGTTATTTCGGCGGAATAGGGAAAATTAGGGATATAGGCTTTGATGGATTCATCTAATTTTATTTTTCCTTGGTCTACTAATTGTAAAATTGCTACAGCTGTAAATTGCTTTGAAATAGAGGCTAGTTGGAAGCTATTGTCTATTTCAAGACTATCTTTTGACTTAATATTTGAGAAACCGAAGGATTTTTTATAAATGATATGACCGTATTGAGAAACCAATACATTTCCATTAAATCTATAAGTTTTTTGTAAATTATTAAAAAAAGTATCTAATTGATTGGACTTTAATTTTGAAAGTTCTGGATCGAATTGATTATTTAGACTATCAATTTTATTTGTTTCATTATTCTTGGTGGTGGGGTAATCAGCGAAGCCAAAAGCAATGGCTCCAAAGGAAATTAAAATGCTCAGAGGTATTAAATATTTTTTTAATTTCACAGGCTGATAAGATTTATAAATTGTAAATTACAAAAACATTTAAATTTTTAAAAATCCTCTTAATGAAATTTTTAAAGGCGATTTTAGGAAGTCCATTTATTTTATTAATTAAACTATATCAGGTTTTAATTTCTCCCTGGTTACCATCAAGTTGTCGGTTTTCTCCTACTTGTTCTGAATATGGTATTGAAGCATTTCGTAAACACGGTCCTATAAAAGGTTTCTATTTAACAATAAAAAGAATTGGAAGATGTCATCCTTGGGGAGGACAGGGTCATGATCCAGTCCCATAGTTATGAACTGCGAGTGACCATTTACGACTACCTCGTAACTCGTAGTTCGTAGTTCGTAGTTCGTATTTCGTAGTTTGTAGTTCGTAGTTCGTAGTTCGTAGTTCAAAGTTCTTTTATTATCTTTGTTCGATTTTTTTAAAAATAACCTAATTATGAAAGTTCTACCAAGAATTATCGCACTGATTTCATTTAGTTTTTTTCTTTCATCTTGTTCTGATGAAAAGGTATTTACTTTATTGAGTCCGGAGGAATCTGGGATTGATTTTAGAAATGACATTCCAGACAATAAAGAATTAAATATATTCAATTATGAATATGTCTATAATGGGGCGGGAGTTGGAATGGCCGATTTTAATAATGATGGATTGAAAGATTTGTTTTTTGCAGGCAATCTTGTTCAGTCAAAATTATATTTAAATAAAGGAAAATTAAAATTTGAGGATATAACGGAAAAGGCAAATATTGAAACAAAAAATAGATGGTGTTCTGGGGTAACCATAATTGATATTAACAAGGATGGATTATTGGATATTTATTTATCCGTTACCATGAAGAAAGATTCCTTGGATCGACAAAATCTATTATTGGTAAATCAAGGAATTGAAAATGGAATTCCGAAATTTAAGGAGATGGCGGAGGAATATGGGGTCAATGATAATGGATATTCAGAGCATTCCGCATTTTTTGATTATGATAAAGATGGGGATTTGGATTTATATGTACTTACAGATGTGATAGATTCTTCCCCAGTTTATTATAGAGAAAAAGTATTGGATGGTACTTATCCAAATAATGATCGATTATATCGCTGCGAATGGTCGGAAGAATTAGGCCATCCAGTTTATAAGGATGTATCCAGAGAGGCAGGAATTAATTCAGAAGGCTTTGGGCTTGGTGTTGCGATTTGTGATATAAATAGGGATAATTGGCCGGATATTTTTGTTTCGAATGATTATGTTGCCGATGATTTACTTTATATAAATAATCAGGATGGAACTTTTTCTGAGCAAGCAAAAAAGTATTTTAAGCACACCAGTTTATCTGCTATGGGGAATGAAGTGAATGATATTAATGGGGATGGATTATTGGATATTATGGTTTTGGATATGTTGCCAGAGAATAATGAAAGGAAAAAACAATTTTCTCCCCCTTTTCAATATAATAATTATTTAAATTCAAGAAAGTTTGATTATACGCACCAATATATGCGTAATTCTTTACAATTAAATCCGGGGATATATTCAGATTCTTTAATGCAACCATTTAATGAAGTGGGTTTATTGGCAGGAATTGCTGAAACAGAATGGTCATGGTCTCCCTCGATTTCTGATTTTGATAATGATGGTGATAGGGACGTATTGATAACCAATGGTTTTCCGAAGGATGTTACGGACCGAGACTTTATGATGTTTCATGCTCAACTGAAAACACTTACTTCTGAGGAGGATATGTTGGCGCAGGTTCCAGTAATAAAAGTCAATAATTATGCTTATGAAAATGAGGGTAATTTGAAATTTAATAATGTTTCAAATAAATGGGGTTTGGATGCTGAAACATTTTCTAATGGGTCTGCTTATGGAGATTTAGATAATGATGGGGATTTGGATTATGTTGTTTGTAATATCAATGATGTTTCATTTGTTTATAGGAACAATACTATAGAGAATAAAAAGGATGAAGCCTCTTATCTTAAGATAAAAATTAAGCCAGAGAAAGGTGTTGATGTTCAAGGCTCCTTGCTTTGTAAGATTGAAGGAGAGTATGAGGATGGTTCTATGTTTTATTATGAATATGGAGGAATTAGAGGGTATATTTCCAATTCTGATCCTGAATGCCATATAGGTTTAGGAAAGAAATCTATTAAGAAATTACAAATAATTTGGCCGAATGATTCTATGCAGGTAATTGAAAATCCTGGAAAGAATTTAGTGATTGAGGTTAGTAGAAAAGATGCTTTAAGACCATACAAGTCATTAATTCAAATTGATCAGCCAATTTTTAAAGAATTTACCAACAAGATTGAAGGAATAACAGAGCAAAAAGAATTTGATTTCGTGGATTTTAATTATCAAAACTGTATACCATTTAAATTATCTGAACAAGGGCCTTTGCTTACTGTAGCAGATATTAATAAAGATGGTTTGATGGATTTTTTTATGGGTGGGGCAAGAAAATACTCTGGAGTTTTTTATTACCAAAAGCCAAATGGAAATTTTGAATCAAAGACTTTATTAGAAACTTATAATTTAGATTCCAAAGATGGGGAAGATTTAGGATCTAGTTTTGCAGATTTTGATGGGGATGGAGATTTAGATTTATACATTGCACGTGGTGGAAATGAGTATTTGGCTACGGATACCTTATTGTTGGATGAAATTTATGAAAATGATGGTAAGGGTAATTTCATACTTTTAAAAAATGCCCTTCCAAAAATTATTCAGAGTAATCGGGTGGTAAAACCTTTTGATTTTGATGGAGATGGGGATTTAGATTTATTTGTTGGAGGAAGAAATGTTCCGTTAAAATATCCATTAGCCGCTTCTTCTTTAATTTTAAGAAATATTAGTGCCAAAGGAAAAATCCAATTTGAGGAAGTAAGTGCTGAAGTATTACCCGAGCTAAAAGATTTAGGATTGGTTGTGGATGCAGACTGGATTGATATGGACGGCGATAACCAAGAGGATTTAGTAATTGTTGGTGAATTTATGCCAATTAAGATTTTCTTATTGAAAAATGGGAAATTTAAAAAGCAAGAATTGGGAGAATTGGAAAAGGTTAAGGGGCTATTTCAGAAATTAGCTCATGCAGATATAGATGGAGATGGGGATATGGATTTAGTATTGGGGAATATGGGTAAAAATACCATTCTTAGAGCAAATATGAATTTGCCTGTCGAGATGATCCATGGAGATTTTGATAATAATGGGGCCTATGATATCTTCCCATTTGTTTATTTTGTAAACAAAGCTGGTGAAAAGAAATCATATCCATATCATGGTAAGGACGATGTAAATAAGCAATTAAATGTTACGAGAGATAGATTTGTTTATTTTACGGATTACGGAAAAATTAGTCAGACTGAATTTTTCACTCAAGAGGAATTGAGTAAATCCAAGACAGAGGTATTGAATTTAAATGCTTCAGTTTGGATAGAAAATAAAGGAGGTGAAGGATATATAATGCATGAATTGCCTGCGGAGGCACAATTTTCAACTATAAATGGAATAGAATTAGCTGATTTCAATGGAGATGGAAAATTAGATATCCTATTTGCAGGAAATAATCATGGTAATGATATCAATGGAGGAAGATTTGATGCATCAAATGGAGGCTTGCTTTTAGGTGATGGATCTGGAAATTTTCATTTCAAAAAAAATTCAGGGTTTTTCACACCAGGAGATGTGAAAAGTATGATTAAAATCAAAGATTCTAATGGGAAAAATTTGATAATCGTCGGCCAAAATCGTGGACCGATTCAGATTTTTACTTATTAAGTTGATTTAATAATAAGGTGAATTGGTGTCCCATCAATTCACCTTCTTCTATTCTTTTGTCAATTTTATAGGAACCAAGGATAATATCCAGGTCTCCGTCCAAATCAATATCACCTGCTTCTAGGGCAATATACTTTCCAGAATACGGAATATTAAAATTTGAACAGGTAAATTTTAAATTCCCTTTATTTTCAAAATATAAAAATCGTTCATTTTGTTTTTGATCTTTTTCAAAATAATAAGCTGTGGAGGCGATATCTAAATCTCCATCTTGATCAAAATCTTTTAGAATTGCTTTGGTAAGTCCATAAATGGGGAAAAACAATTTTTCTTTGTACTCAAAATTTCCTTGGTTTTCAAAATAATGAATTCCATGGTAATTCTTTTTAGAATAGGAATAATCTCCATTATCCCCGTTTGCTATAATAAAATCTTCTTTTCCATCTTGATTTAAATCTGCCAATTCCAAATAGGAAGAGCCAAAGGCAGGTTGAAAAGTAAGAAGCGCTTTTTCTTCAAAATTATTATTTCCTTTATTCAAGAATAGATATACGCCCTCCCTAGACTGAGTCATTAATGCGAGGATATCTAGTTTACCATCTTTATTAAAATCTTTTAGAATGATATTTCTTGCCCCAGGATCGGATTTTAAAACGTGTTTTTTTGAAGTTTTTCCATCGAACCAAGAAAGTTGTCCAACCTCAAATCCAAATTCACATATTACAAAATCATCTATTCCATCTTGGTTTAAGTCGCCTATTTGAAAACTAACAGGCCTTCTTAAGGAATCAATATGTGAAATAGGTGTATATTCATTATTTTCTAATTTATATAATTTACCTAATTTTAATTCATTCGGATTCATTCTTCCGATACTCAGGGAAAATTTTTGATTATTTCTAGAAATTGTTTGGACAAATGTGCCGGGGACATCCTGATAGGAAGTCATATTTCCTTTTTCGTCGAAATTTACCCAATGTTTGGATTCAGAGGAGATAGAGAATCCTTTTTCCCCTTCCTTTAGGGTAATGGAAATAGTATTTCCGTATAAATCTAATTTACTAGGTTTAATGATTGTTTTAAATAAATTAGATTCATTAGTATCTATCGGGATTTTATTTTTTTGAGCCAGAGGCTTTTCTGGTGCTTTGGAGAGTATATAAGCTTTAAGTAGTTCCCAATCTTCCTGACTCATATAGGGTTTGTCGGAATAGATATGATGATTAATTTTTTCGAGAAGTTCATCTTGGGAAAAGGATGCTAATTTATTAAAATTATCTAATTGTCCCATTCTTATTCCCATTTCAGGAAGGACTCCATTTTCCCAGGTAGCTTTATCAAGAATATTAGGGTCTGGGTAAAGGTGGCAAGATCCACAATAGGTTTCAGCAAGCATTTTACCTCTATCCTCTTTGTTGGTACCGCAGGATAAGGATAAAGTAAATGAAATTATTAGGAATGCGAGTGCTGTTATTTTTTTCATTATTAGATCTAAAATGACATCAGTAAAATTACAATTTGGGATGCTAAAATACAAAATATAATAAAAGTATACAGACTAGCACAGTTGATGGTTTTGAAATAATTGTATTTTTCTAAGTTGGAATATTCTATAATTTTGTTAATTCACGGTAAAAAATTTCATATTTTTTTTTAAAATTTTTTTATAAAAAAAATACAATGCTTTTTGGAGGCTTTAAAGTAAGATTTTTGAATTATTAGTTTAAAAATGGGCTTAATTTTTAAAATTTCCCTTTTTTTTAATTTTTCTTATAATCAGTCCTATACTGTTCTATCTGTTTTGGTTTTCTGTTTTTTGTACAATTTTTGGATTTTACTATAAATTGTCAAGTATCAAAACTATTTTTTTATATAAATTATTATTCTTTTTTTTGCATTTGAATTTGTTCAGGATTATATCTTAAAAGTTATTCAAAGGTTAAATAAGGTTGGTTCTGTAGCGGTTCATAAAAATTTTTCTTAACAATTTAATATTTAGCTTTATGATGCATGCTTACGGAAAGAATGATTGCTCTAAGCAATCTCTACCACAAGTACTAAAGAAGTTAATCCCTTCTTTCTTGATGGTGCTTTTTGTTTCTACAAGCCTTATGGCACAGAACATGGTTACTGGTAAAGTTACAGATGCAACTGATGGATCTGGACTTCCAGGAGTTTCAATTGCTGTACAGGGTACCACTCGTGGTGTTCAGTCAGACATTGATGGTAACTATAGTGTAGAAGCACAAAATGGTGAGACTTTAGTATTCTCTTTTGTTGGATACCTAAGTCAATCAATCAATGTTAATGCGTCTGTGATCAATGTAAATTTATCACAAGACAACACTCAATTACAAGATGTAGTTGTAGTGGGTTACGGTACTCAGAAAAGAAAAGAAGTATCAGGAACTGTAACTAGTTTAGGTTCTAGAGAATTCGTTTCAGGGGTTGTAACTAATCCTTTAGCTGCTGCTCAAGGTAAGGTAGCTGGATTGGTAATTACTCAATCTTCTGGAGATCCAAACTCAACTCCAACTGTACGTCTAAGAGGTACAGGTTCATTAAATGCTTCATCATCTCCTTTATATGTAGTTGATGGTGTTATTGGTGTACCTATTGAAAATATTGCTCCACAAGACATCGCTTCTATGGATGTTTTACGTGATGCTTCTGCTGCTGCTATTTATGGAGCAAGAGCTGCAAACGGAGTAATTATCATCAACACAAAGCGTGGAAAATCAGGTGTTCCTACCGTTGATTATTCAGGTGTTTTTGGTGTTGAGCAAATTTCAAGAAGACCAGAGCTATTAAATGCGTCTGAATTCAGACAAGCTGCTTCAAAATATAATCAAACTTTTGATGATAACGGGGCAAATACAGATTGGTTAGATGTAATTACACGTGATGGTTCATCTCAAAACCATAACTTAGCAGTTTCTGGAGGTTCTGAGAAATCTTCATACCGTGCTTCAGTAGGTTATTTAGAACAAAACGGTACTTTAATTGGTTCATCTAAAACTAGATGGAATGGTCGTTTAAACTTTGATGCAAAAGCAATGGACGATAAATTAATTACTAAGTTCAATGTATCTGCTCAGCAAACAACTGGTTCTTTCCCAGATCAAAGAGCGGTAGGTTTTGCAATGAATATGAGACCAACTGATCCAGTTTTCAATTCAGATGGTACTTATTTCCAGATTCCTGGTACATTTGCAAACTTTAATCCATTAGCTTACTTAGAAAATCAAACTAATAACCAAACTAAATTAGACTTCTTGTTCAATTCTCAAGTTGGTTATAAGATTTTACCAGAATTAACATTCAATGTTTCTGGAACTTTAAGAACTCAAAACAACGATAATTCTTACTACGCGAAATCTGTTCCTGGTAATTTATTAAATATCGTTGGTGGAAACTCTGCTTCAAGAGGTTCTTACAATACAGTAGATCAATTATTAGAGGTAACTTTAAACTATGCTAAAGAATTAGGAGATAATTCTCGTTTTACAGTTTTAGGAGGTTATACTTACCAAGATGTAATCAACTCAGGTTTTGCTGCTTCTAACAATAATTTCTTAACAGATTTATTTGGTGCAAACAATTTAGGTGCTGGTTTAGGTATTCGTTCGAATCCTAATTTACTTTCTTCTTATAAGAATGAATTTAAATTAGTTTCTTTCTTAGGAAGAGCAACTTATACTTTACAAGACAAGTATTTTGCAACTGTTAACATTCGTCGTGATGGTTCAACTAAATTCGGAGATAATAATAAGTGGGGTTTATTCCCATCTGTTTCTGTTGGTTGGAACTTATCTGAAGAAAATTTCTTGAAAGGTTCTTCATTTGATAACTTAAAGTTACGTGTTAACTGGGGTAGAACTGGTAACTCTGAAGGTATTTCTCCTTTATTGTCTAAATCATTCTACGGTGCTTCTGGTTCTTATTTTGATGGTTCAGCTGGTGATTTCTTACCTGCTTATGTTATCCAATCAAATCCAAATCCAAACTTGAAGTGGGAGGTTAACGAAAACTACGGTGCTGGTCTAGATTTCTCTATCGCTAATGGTAAATTAACAGGATCCGTAGATTACTATACTCGTAAGACAAAAGATTTACTTTATACAGTAAACGTACCTCAAGAGCAAGGTTATGTATATCCAACAATGTTAGTAAACATTGGTTCAGTACAAAACCAAGGGGTTGAAATTTCAGCTACTTACCAATTCTTAGAAAACCAAGATTGGTCAATCTACTCTACTTTAGCAGGTTCATTCAACCAAAATAAAGTATTGAGCTTAAAGAATGATATCTTTGCAGCTCCAGACCAGGTATTCTTATCTACTTCTTTGGGATCTTTCATCCGTGGTACTTCTAACGTAAACTTCTCAGTTTTACAAGCAGGTTATTCTATTGGTGAATTCTATGGTGCTAAAGTTGATAGAATCGAAGGTGGAAAATATGTATTCAAAGATTTAAATGGTGATGGTTCAGTTGATCCTACTGCAGGTGATAGAACTTATTTAGGAAATCCTAATCCAATTTTTGTAGGATCTTTAACTACCAATGTTCGTTACAAGCAATTTGATTTACAATTTATGTTGAATTCAAATTTAGGAGCGAAAATCATGAATACAAATAACCTATTATTAGGAAGACAAGATGGCCGTTTAGCTGAATCAGGTGCTTTAAAAACTGCTTTAACATCTGAAATCAATGACCCAACCACAATCTCTATGGATTATTATGTTGAGTCTGGCGACTTCTTAAGATTAGGTAATGCTACTTTAGGATATAATATTCCTTTAAACAGCAAAGCATTTAGAAGTGCTCGTGTATTCTTAGCAGGTAATAACTTGTTCTTATTGACTAAATATACTGGTGTTGATCCAGAGGTTTCTCAAAACCTTTCAATTGGTTCAGCTGCTCCAGGTATCGACGTAAGAGAAACTTATTATAAGACTCGTGCAATGTCAATCGGTATCAATTTATCATTTTAATTAAAACTTTAAAATTGAAAATGAATATGAAAAATTATTTTAAGGTTCTTTCTGTTACATTAATAGGGGCTATGTCTTTACAGTCTTGTACTGACTTAACTGAGCCTGTATACGATAGGATCCCTGCAGATCAGTTCTTACAAACTGATGCGCAAATCGCAGCGGCTCTTGGTCCAGCATATGGAGGATTAAGAGGTATTACTTGGGATTGGTTCAATCCAAGTGAAGCTACTACTGATGAGTTAATTGTTCCAACTCGTGGTGGTGACTGGTATGATGGTGGTGATTGGTTACATTATGCAAACCACACTTGGGGTCCACAACATGGCCCAATCAATGGATGTTGGGGATTCATCTTCGGAAATATCTCTCAAATCAATCAATTGATCCCAGTAGTTGAGTCAAATATTTCTGCAGTTTCTGAATTAAAGGCTGTACGTGCATTCTATTACTTCTTAGCAATCGATGCTTTCGGTAATGTGCCTATCGTAACTGATTTAGCTTCTGCAAATGGTGGTACAAAGTCAAGATCTGAAGTTTATTCTTTCATCAAGACTGAATTAGAGACTGCAATTCCTAATCTAAATACTGGTAAGGCTTATTCTCGTATGACTAAAGATGCAGCAACAATGTTGTTAGCTAAATTGAAAATCAATGCGAAGGTATATTCTGGTACTGCAGACTGGCAGGGAGCTTATGATGCAGCAAATGCTGTAATCACTTCTTCTAACGGTTGGTCTTTAGCTGCTAATACCTTGGATAACTTTAAAGTTAATAATGAAGGTTCTACAGAGAATATCTGGACTATCCCTTATGATAACTTCAAAGCAGGTGGATTAAACTTCCAAATGAGAACTTTACACTATGCAAACTCTCAGACTTATGGTTTATCTAACTCACCTTGGAATGGATTCTGTACTTATGCAGATTTCTACAATACATTTGATGCAGCGGATAAGCGTTCTGCAATGTGGTTAGTTGGTCAGCAATATGCTGCAGACGGAACTGCTTTAACAGATGCTAAAGGTGCTCCATTAGCTTTCGATCCTAACTTTACTAAGGATAGAATGACTGATGCTGACCCAGAATTCCAAAGAGCTGGTGCTCGTTCTCAAAAGTATGAGATCCAAAGAAACAACCCGAACGGAGATCAGTCTAATGACTATGTTGTATTCCGTTTAGCTGATGCTATCATGATGCGTGCTGAGGCAGCATTCCAATTAGGAAATACTGCTCAAGCTTTAGCGGATGTAAATACAATTCGTACTCGTTCTGGAATGCCTGCTCTTACATCAATTACATTAAATGATATCTATAATGAGCGTGGTAGAGAGTTCGCTTGGGAGGGATGGAGAAGAAATGATATGATTCGTTTCGACAAATTCTCCACTGCACGTAAATTTATGGCAGTTACGGATAAAACAAGAGAATTGTTTCCTATTCCGCAGGCTAGATTAGATGCAAATCCAAACTTGGTACAAAACCCAGGTTATTAGA
>JBJOIA010000132.1:0-14307 GCA_046047395.1 Bacteroidota bacterium
TAATAAGTTGGCGGTCCGGACGGGACTCGAACCCGCGACCCCATGCGTGACAGGCATGTATTCTAACCAACTGAACTACCGGACCTGCTCTTTAGAGTGGCACAAAATTAGTAAAATTTAAATTTATAACAATACTTATTAATAATATTTTTAAAATAAATTTTATATTACTAAAAAATTTAAAGCTTACATGCACCAAAAATCTAAATCAACCGTATTTTTTATGAAATTAATCCTGTTTTTCATAAGTTCTTGTACAAAGGAAGAAAAAATCCCTGAAACAGAATTTGTCGACCCAAAAGATCAATTAATTCAAGTAGAAGTCTCCACAAATGGATTAGATATCCCAGATGATCCAAAAATTCCAGCAAATATTAAATTTACCAATAATGACACCACTTATTTTACCCATAAAATTGGAATTGAGGTGAGGGGACAATCCTCTCAATCATTTCCTAAAAAACAATATGGCTTTGAGCTATGGGACAATACAAATCTAGGAATAAGTAATTCTATATTGGACTTCCCCTCTGAAGAAGATTTTATTTTAAGCGCACCGTATACAGACAAATCGTTGATGAGAAATGTTTTAATTTATGAACTATCAAGGGATATGGGAAGGTATGCTGCCAGAACAAAATTTGTAGATCTTAAATTAAATGGTTCTTCCAAAGGAACATATGTTTTTATGGAAAAATTAAAAAGAGATGTGAATCGAATCGATATTAGTAAATTAAAAGATATCGACAATTCTGGTGAAGAATTAACAGGAGGTTATATTTTAAAAATCGACAAGGATAATGATTATTTTAATAATTCTTTTGAATCCAAAATAAGTCCTAGGAATGCTGCTTCCGGACAAACCATTAAGTTTGTTTATGATACTCCTAAACCTAATGAAATTACAGCACAACAAAAGACCTATATTCAAAATTATATTCATGAATTTGAGGCTGTTCTAAATTCTGATAATTTTACAGATCCCAACATAGGATATCAAAAATATATCAATGTGGACTCTTTTGTGGATTTTTTCCTCTTAAATGAAATTTCTAATAATGTGGATGGATATAGATTGAGTACATGGATAGTAAAAGACAAAAATGAAAAATTAGCAATGGGACCAATTTGGGATTTCAATCTAGCCTTTGGAAATGCAGATTATTGTTCTGGGGGAGAAACAAATGTATGGGCCTATAAATTTAATGATCGTTGTAATGGAGATTTTTGGGTAATCCCATTTTGGTGGGAAAGATTAATGGAAGATCCAAATTTCCGAAATAAAATAAAAACTAGATGGAATGAATTAAAAACAACACATTTATCTGCAAATAATATCGTTTCAAAAGTTGATAAATATAAGGAGCTTTTATCCAATTCAGGAAGTGCATCGAAGAATTTTGGATTATGGAGCGTTTTGGGAGTATATGTTTGGCCAAATAAATTTATTGGTAATACCTGGGATGAAGAAGTCAATTATTTAAAAGACTGGATAAATAATCGTTTTACCTGGTTGGATACAAATATCAATAGTCTTTAATTTCATCAATTAAAGAATTAAAATCATAGTTTAAAACTCATGGTAATTTATTAATTTTATAGCATGAAATTTTTTAAGTATCAAGGTACTGGCAATGATTTTATAATCATCGACGATCGATCTAAAAGTTTTAATTTGAATAAAGATCAAATTCATGCTTTGTGCGATAGAAGATTTGGTATTGGGGCAGATGGACTCATGCTTTTACAAGATGCAGATGATTATGATTTCAGAATGGTTTATTTTAATTCAGACGGCACCCAAGGAACCATGTGTGGCAATGGAGGAAGATGCTTAGTGCGATTTGCAAATGATTTAGGAATCATCCAGGATTCCACTGAATTCATCGCTGTAGACGGTCCCCATTCAGCAGAGGTTTTCCCTGATAAAATTTCATTAAAGATGCAGGATGTTGATTCAATCAAAGATTTAGAAAATGCCTATTTTGCTAATACTGGATCTCCACATTATGTAGGTTTTTGTAAGGATTTAAAATCCTACAATGTTTTTGAAAATGGATCGAAAATTCGATATTCTGAAGAATTTAAAAATCAAAATGGGACAAATGTGAATTTTGTAGAAGAAATAGGTGAAAACGAGTTATTTGTCCGCACTTATGAAAGAGGTGTGGAAGATGAAACCTATTCTTGTGGCACGGGGGTTACGGCGTCAGCTTTAATAGCTCATCATTCCAAAAATTTAAAAAGTCCCATTTCAATTAAAACTATTGGAGGGAATCTTCAGGTCAGTTTTGAAATAAATCAAAAAAACAATTACTTTAATATATTTTTAATAGGTCCGGCTGTAAAAGTTTTTGAAGGATTTATTAATTTGTAATTTCCATTATATAAAATATTTTTTTATGAATTTAGATGCATCCACTAAGGCTAATATCGATTTATGGTTAAGTTCAGCCTATGATTTAGAAACTAGGAATATCATTCAAAATTTAATTGATACAAATCAAGAAACTCAATTAGTCGATAGTTTTTATAAAACCTTAGAATTTGGTACAGGGGGAATGAGAGGTGAAATGGGTGTTGGATGCAATAGAATGAACAAATATACTGTTGGTGGGGCTACGCAGGGTTTTGCAAATTATTTAAATAAAAGCTTTAAAGGAGGAATTAAAGTAGCTATTGCGCACGATTCAAGAAATAATTCACCCTATTTTGCACAAATTGCAGCTGATATTTTTTCAGCCAATGGAATTGAAGTTTATTTATTTCCTGCACTTCGTCCTACGCCACAACTTTCTTTTGCTGTAAGACATTTAGGTTGCCAGGCAGGATTGGTTATTACTGCTTCCCACAACCCTAAGGAATATAATGGATATAAGGCCTATTGGGAAGATGGGTCGCAAGTTGTTGCGCCGCATGATAAAAATATTGTAGCTGAGGTAAATGCTATTGCTTCCGCAGATCAAATTAAATTTGAAGGTAATCCTTCAAAAATTCAAATTTTAGATGAATCAATAGATAGGGCTTATTTAGAAACGATTAATTTAAATTCTCGCCAGCCGAATGTCATTAAAGCACAAAAAGATTTAAAAATTGTTTTCTCACCAATTCACGGAACAGGTATTACCTTAGTCCCAGATGCTCTTAAGAATTTAGGCTTTGAAAATGTAATTTTAGTTGATGAGCAAATTGAACCGAATGGGAATTTTCCAACGGTTGTATATCCAAATCCAGAGGAAAAGGAGGCTATGACCTTGGCTTTAAAAAAGGCGAAAGAAATAGATGCAGATTTGGTTTTTGCTACTGACCCTGATGCAGACCGAGTTGGAGCTGCAGTGAAAAATCCTGCAGGGGAATGGGAGTTGCTAAATGGTAATCAAATGGCAAGTTTGATATTGTATTATCTTTTAAATATCGACTCTGAATTAGGAAATCTTAAAGGGAATGAATTTGTTGCAAAAACGATTGTTACAACAGATTTAATAGATAAAATGTGTCTTTCTAAAGGTATTCCATGTTATAATACCTTAACTGGATTTAAATTTATCGCTCAGGTAATTAGAGAATTAGAAGGAAAGGAAAAATTCATTGCAGGTGGAGAGGAATCTTATGGATATTTAATAGGCGATGCGGTTAGAGATAAAGACGCTGTTGCATCCTGTGCAATGATCGCTGAATTAACAGCGAATGCGAAAAATAATGGAAAATCCCTTTTTGATTATTTAGCGGAAATGTATCAAACTTATGGATTCTATTATGAAGGACTAATATCACTAACAAAAAAAGGAAAATCAGGTGCAGAAGAAATAAAATTGATGATGGAAAACCTAAGATCCAACGTTCCCGCTTCAGTGGCTGGATCAAGACCTGTTAAGGTTTTAGATTATGAAAATCTTTTGTCAATCAATTTAGAAAATGGGAATAAAACACCTATTCAAACAGGCTTGGGAATAGAAAAATCCAATGTTATTCAATTATTTTTGGAAGATGGAACTAAAGTTTCCGCAAGACCCTCAGGTACAGAACCAAAAATAAAGTTTTATGTTTCTGTAAATGAAAAATTGAACAATAAAGAAGACTTCTTCAAAGTTTATGATTCTCTAAAAGAAAAAGTAAAAACAATTCAAATAGACTTAGGATTGATGTAAAATACGGATTAAGTAACCACGGATTTCACGGATTACACGGATTTAGTAACCACGGATTTCACGGATTACACGGATTTCACGGATTGGATGGATTACACGGATTACGCGGAATTAACAATTCATACCTATAAATTAACTGATAAAATTTAAATGGCTATTTAAAAAAAATATTCAAATGATTATTTTTAAATAAAATGTCAAAATTAATTTTAGAACAGGAATCCTATAAAATTATAGGTATTTGTCAGGAGGTCCACAGAATTTTAGGACCCGGTTTTTTAGAAATAGTTTATAAAGATGCAATTGAATTTGAATTTCGAAAAAATGGAATTGATTTTTTTAGAGAAATTCCATTCGAGGTAAATTATAAAGGAGAAAGACTTAAGCACAAATTTTATGCAGACTTTGTTGTATTCGATTCAATTATTTTGGAACTCAAATCAGCCTCCTCATTAAATGATTTAATGTATGCTCAAACTCTCAACTATTTAAAAGTATCAAAATTAAAAATTGGTTTACTTATAAATTTTGGAGAATTATCATTAAAATTCAAAAGACTTATACTTTGAGTAGTAAATCCGTGCAATCCGTTGTTACTGTTTAATCCGCGTAATCCGTGTAATCCGTGCAATCCGTGGTTACTGTTTATTACCCCAATTTAAATTCCGAAGTAAAATGGAAGGTAATATCCGGGTTATTTTCCTGATTCATGCGAAGAATCCAGTCAGACTCCGCAAGAAAAACATAATTCTCATCCTTATCAACCGCAATTTGCTGACCTTTTAGACGAACAAATTCATCCAAAGCCTTTTGATTGTCTGAGGTAATCCAACAAGCTTTAGTTATTGACATACCATCGAACCGACATTTTGCTCCATATTCATGTTCTAGACGATATTGAATAACTTCATATTGTAATTCACCTACCGTTCCAACTATCTTTCTATTTCCCAATTGAGGTTGAAGAAATAACTGAGCAACCCCTTCATCTGTTAATTGTGAAATTCCTTTCTCCAATTGCTTTGACTTCATCGGATCCAAATTGATTAACTCTCTGAATATCTCAGGAGAAAAACTAGGAATCCCCTGATAATTATAGTTTTCCCCTTCAGTTAAGGTATCGCCAATTTTGAAATTACCAGTATCATATAAACCAACAACATCTCCAGGAAAACCCTCCTCAATAACCTCCTTATCCTGTGCCATGAAATTATAAGGATTAGAAAAACGAAGTTTCTTAGAACCTCTTACCTGATGGTAAAAAGTATTTCTCTTAAATATACCTGAACAAATTCTTAAAAAAGCTATTCTATCCCGATGCTTTGGATCCAAATTGGCATGAATTTTAAATATAAAGCCTGAAAACTTTGATTCATTAGGCTCAATTAATCTTAAATCAGTTTGCCTTGCCTGAGTATGAGGAGCAATTTGAGTAAACGTATCCAATAATTCCTGTACTCCAAAATTATTCACTGCTGACCCAAAGAAAACTGGCGCAATATCTCCCCCTAAATAAGCTTCCCTATCAAAAGGCTCAAAAACACCTTCAATCAATTCTACATCTTCTCTTAATTGATTCGCATCTTTTTCCCCAACCTGTTTTTCCAATTCGTCTGTTTCAATGTTCACTGAAACTGCATCATCAGCAATTTTAGTTTTATTGACAGAAAACAAATTTAAACTCTTATTAATTAGATGATAAACCCCTTTGAAATTTGATCCAATATTGATTGGCCAGGTCATTGGACGAACATTTAAATTTAACTTTTGTTCTAATTCATCCAAAAGGTCAAATGGATTTTGTCCTTCCCTATCCATTTTATTTATGAATATAATTACTGGAGTATTTCTCATTCTACAAACCTCCATTAATTTTTCAGTTTGTTCCTCCACCCCTTTTACACAATCAATTACCAAAATAACAGAATCTACCGCAGTAAGCGTCCGATATGTGTCCTCAGCAAAATCTTTGTGACCAGGCGTATCTAATATATTGATCTTTAAATTCTTATATTCAAAAGTCATTACAGATGTTGCTACGGAAATTCCTCTCTGACGTTCAATTTCCATAAAGTCAGATGTAGCTCCTTTTTTGATTTTATTTGATTTTACTGCCCCAGCGGTTTGAATTGCCCCTCCAAATAATAATAATTTTTCGGTTAAAGTCGTTTTTCCGGCATCGGGGTGAGAAATAATTCCGAATGTTCTTCTTTTTGAAATCTCCTGATCAATAATACCCATTTAAAAAAAAAATTGTGAATTGAGAGTGCAAAATTACAATTCCCAATTCACAATTCATAATATTGACTAAAAACTACTTTTTATCGTCTAAATCATTTAGATTACTATGATTTCTTGCATAAATAAAATAAACAATCGTACCGATGAAACACCAAATCACAAAAGTAAGCTTCGTTTCATTTCTCAAACCCCACATTAAATAAAGAGTACAAAAAATTCCTAAAATGGAAATTATGGGTAAGAAAGGAACTTTAAAAGGTCTTTCAATTTCTGGATTTTTAATTCTTAATAACCATACAGCACCACAAATCATGGCGAAAGCTAATAAGGTACCAGAAGAAGTTAATTCAGAAACTTTATCGATTGGAGTTAAAGCAGCTACAATTGAAATAATTATCCCTACTAAAATGGATGATTTCCATGGAGTCTTAAATTTAGGATGAACATCACCAAATAATTTCTTAGGCATTAAACCATCTTGAGCCATTGCCAAAAATATTCTAGTTTGTGATAACATCATCACCAACATCACAGAAAATAACCCAGCAGTTGCAGCCGCTGTAATCAAATAGGTAGCAACCGGTAATCCAGCATTTTCAAATGCATAAGCAACGGGAGCTTTTAAATCCATTTCTGCGTAATTCTGCATCCCAGTTAAAACTAAGGTTACTAAAATGTATAAAAATGTACAAATTAATAAAGAAGTAATAATTGCAAAAGGAACATCTTTCGTTGGATTAACGGCTTCACCAGCATGAGCAGAAACTGCATCAAAACCTATATAGGCAAAGAATATGATACTTGCACCCGTTAGAATACCCGGATATCCAAAATGCGTTTCACCATTAGAATCTACTATTTCCGCAGGTATAAATGGCTCATAATTGGCAGAATCAATATAAAAAGCTCCAACGACAATCACGAAGATTACCGTTAGAACTTTTAAAAGTACAATCATATTATTTGTACCAGCAGCCTCCTTGATCCCAATTACAATGATATAAGTAACAACCAATACAATAAAGAATGCTGGTAGGTTAATAGCAAAGGAAAAATCTGGAACGATTTCACCCGCTGCCCGTAAAGCTTCTGCCTTTTCTTGTGCAGTAACTGGATCATTTACTAACCAAATTGGTAAATGAATATTAAATAAATGGAGAAGTTTTTCAAAATATCCTGACCAGGAAACAGCAACTGTAGTGGCTCCCATCATATATTCCAAAATTAAATTCCAACCAATTAACCAAGCAAAAAATTCTCCTACTGTCCCATAAGAATAAGCATAGGCAGAACCTTCAACCGGAAGGATAGAGGCAAATTCAGCATAACAAAGTGCTGCAAAAGTACAAGCAAAACCAGCCATTACAAATGATAATGCTAAACCAGGACCAGCCCAGTCATGTGCTGCAATTCCAGTTAAGGTAAAAATACCTCCTCCAATTACAGCTCCAATTCCTAATGAGGTTAAACCCCATTTACCCAATACCCTGTTAAGCTTATTGTTTTTAAAGTCATCTGCATAAGCCGACATTGGTTTTTTTCTCCAAATAGATCTATTCATAGTTTGTTATTTTTTCTTTTTCCCAAAGTCAATCACAATAGGTGAAGCAATAAAGATAGAAGAGTAAACCCCAATTAAGACCCCAATAAACATGGCAAAAGAGAAACCTCTTAAGACATCACCACCAAAGAATAATAATACTGTTACCACTAAGAATACCGTAGTTGCAGTCATAACTGTTCTTGACATCGTTTTATTGATGGAATTATTAATTGTATCAATCATTGCTTCTTTATTTGTAATATCAGCCTTCGGACCAGCCTCTTCTCTAATTCTATCAAATACTACCACTGTATCATTAATTGAATAACCAATTACTGTAAGTACCGCAGCAATGAATACTTGATCTACTTCTAATTCTAATCCAAAGAATCGAACGATTCCTACTAATCCTAATACTACTAAAGCATCATGGGCTAAGGCAACAACTCCACCAAGAGAATATTGCCAATGTCTGAATCGAATAAGAATATACAAAAATATTGCTATTAATGCATATAAAATTGAAACAAATGATTGAGTCAGAATATCATCCGCAATGGATGCACCTACCTTTGAAGTAGATAAAACATTTGGATTCATTGCAGAAAATTGTGCAAGTCCATTATCTAATTTTTCTCTTACCAATAGATTTGCCTCTGATGACTCATCTTCAACTAAATAAGCAGTAGTTATTTTTAATTTTGTTGGACCATTGAAGGTTTTAACCTCTAAACTATTTCCTTCAAAATCATCTTGAAGGGCTGCCTTAACGGTTCCAGCCTCTACAGGTTGACTAAATTCTACGATATATGAACGTCCACCTTTGAAATCAACACCTAAATTAAATCCTCCTTTTGCAACGATTGCTAAAATTCCAACAGAAATAAGAATTACTGAGAAAATATAAGAGATTTTTCTTTTTCTGATAAAATCAAAATTCCAATTCTTAAATAAATTATGTGAAATAAAGGTATCAAAAGTCATATCTTTTTCCTTGCCAGACTTAATAGCTCTTTTTGCCATCAAATCAACAAAAATATGAGAAAGATAAACAGCCGTGAATACAGATGTAACTAAACCGATTGACAAGGTAACACCAAATCCTTTAACGGAACCTGATCCAAAAATAATTAAGATAGCTCCAATTAAGAAAGTAGTAATATTTCCATCTAAAATAGCAGATAATGCCTTAGAGTATCCTTGATTAATCGATTCCAATAAATTTTTTCCTTTCGCTAATTCTTCACGAATTCTTTCATTAATTAAAACGTTAGCATCAACGGCCATACCCAAAGTTAAAACAATACCTGCAATACCTGGTAAAGTTAAAGCTGCTTGAATTTGAACCAAAACTCCCATAATGAAGAATACGTTGAAAATTAAAGCCAAATTAGCCATCCAACCAGATTTTCCATAATATCCTACCATAAATACGATTACCAAGGCTAAACCAATTAACATAGAAATTAAACCTTGATTAATCGATTCAGCTCCTAAAGATGGACCAATAAATGCATCCTCCACAATTCTAGTAGGAGCTGGCAATTTACCTGCCTTTAAAACATTGGCTAAATCTTGCGCTTGTTCAACAGTAAATGAACCTGAAATAGACGATCTTCCGCCAGGAATTTCACCATTAATTACGGGAGCAGAATAAACATAACCATCTAAAACAATCGCAATTCTTCTTCCAATATTTGCCCCTGTTAAATTTTTCCAAATTCTTGCACCTGTTCCATTCATGGCCATGGTAACTTCAGGTCTTCCTAATTGATCAAAATCAACTCCAGCATCTGTAATAACATCACCTTCTAATGGTGCCTTCTGACGAGGTGCTTTCCTAAATATTTCAAAAGTAAAAATTTCATCTCCCGTTGCTGATGCCACTGGAATGGCAGTCCATGCAAAAGAAAAATCTGAAGGAAATAATGCACGAACATCATCTCTCTGAAAAATAGCCGCCACTTCTGCAGTATCCTTAGCATTCACTCCTAAAGAATTTCCTAAGGAAACAAATAATTTTGATAAAACATCCTGGTTTAAAGCCGATGAATCAGCAGATTTTGTTCCTGATAGTTGAGAAGATAAATCTTCTGCTGAAGTTGAACTTTCTTTCGTATCATTTGCTTTTGCCTCCTGACTTAATAAATTCCCTAAAGCAGAGAAACTTCCTTGTACATCTGCAATTTCATAACATTCAATAAACTCAAGTTTTGCTGCACTCGACAATAATTTTCTAGCTCTTTCAGGATTTTCTACACCTGGTAATTCAACTTGAATTCTATTGGAACCAGGTAAACGCTGAATATTTGGATTAGCAACTCCAAATTTATCAATACGCGCTTGGATAATTTTATATACTCTATCCACCGCACCATCAATTTCCTGATCAATCACATTTCTTACCTCAGAATCAGAAGACTGAGAATCGATTTTACCTCTATTTATTGAGTTTGCAAATATAGAGGCTAATCCTTGATTAGGAGCAATTTTCTCAAATTCTTGATAAAACAGTTCATTAAAAGTTAAATTAGAATTTAATTGCTGTTTTGCAGCTTCTTCTAAAGCTTTTCTAAAATTTGGATCATTATTATTTCCTGAGATAGCTTTTAAAATTTCTACTGGTGAAACCTCTAATACCGCATGAAAACCACCTTCTAAATCGAGACCCTTGTGCAAAGCATAAGTTGTAACGTCTTGGAAAGTATAACCTAAATAAACTTCTTTTTTCCAAAGTGAATCTACAAAATGTAATTTTTTGGCTGGGTCTAATTTCCCTGTTGCATCAGTTGCATAAGCAATTGATTCTTCTTTGATTTGATCTGCTTTCCATGTAAATGAAAGAAAAAATATACATAAAGCAGAAATTATGGCAGTAAGCCAAACAATGGTACCTTTATAACGCATGAAATTTAATATTTAATTTTTTGTAATTTTTTAAAATGATAAAATTGATAAGCAATTGAAGCCCTGCTTAGGGGGCATTAGTGGCAATTATGTAATTAAATAAGATTTTATTAAAAACATTATTGTTAAATGAATGTTCTTTATTCTGATTAATGATATGGGGAGCAAAAATTTTGAATGAAATAGGATTAATAAATTCTGCTTCAGAAAAATCTATTTCAAGTGTATTTGATTGTTGAAAAACCTTGTGAACGGATAATTCAGTTCGAGAATTGTTTGAGGATTTTTGCTCTTTTTTAGAATTAGAAGATTTTTCTACTGAATAGGAATAACTATCCATTGGACTCACCATTATAAAAAGGATGACCAAGGAAAATAGGATTAATCTTGAAATATTCTGTAGATTTTTCATAATCACATGCAAAAATATGAAAATTTCCCAAATACAAAAATTCTATTATTCTAAATTTCTCAGTACTTTTACACTATGTACAATTATTTAAATCCAGATAAAATCCAAGAATTTATTCAATTTGCTCTAATGGAGGATGTTGGTTCAGGGGATTATACAAGTTTATCAACCATTCCAGAGACAAAAAATGGAATGGCAAAATTAATTGTGAAAGAAGCAGGAATATTAGCTGGACTAGATTTAAGCCTTCAAATTTTCAATTATGTGGATTCAAATTTTAAAATTGAAATATTTAAAAGGGATGGAGATTTTATTCAAATTGGAGACATTGTTTTGGAGGTTGAAGGAAATGCACAATCCCTATTAAAAGCAGAAAGATTAGTATTGAATTGCATGCAAAGAATGTCTGGAATTGCAACCTATACAAGGAAATTAGTAAATATTTTAGAGGGCACAAAGGCAAAATTATTGGACACCAGAAAGACCACCCCCAATTTTAGAATTGCGGAAAAATGGGCATGTAAAATCGGAGGGGCTGTAAATCATCGTTACGGATTATTTGACATGATATTAATCAAAGATAATCATGTTGATTTTGCTGGTGGAATAAAAAATGCAATTATAAAAAGTAATGAATATAATATTCAAAATAATTTAAACCTTCCAATCGAAATTGAGGTTAGAAATTTTAAGGAACTTGAGGAAGTTTTAGAAATTGGAAAAATAGATCGCATCATGTTAGATAATTTTAGTCCTTCAGATTTAAGAGATGCTATTCGAAAAATAAATGGAAGGTTCACAACAGAAGCCTCCGGTGGAATTACAGAACAAACCTTAAGATTATATGGTGAGACAGGTGTAGATTTTATTTCTGTAGGAGCACTAACACATCAAATAAAAAGTCTTGATTTAAGTTTAAAAGCAAAATTTCAATAATGAATATTCAAGAAGAAGCAAATAGAATAGGATATGTAAGTAGATCAGCCCCGAAAGGAGAAGATTTAATAAATGGTATAAAAAGATTAAAGAAAGAAAAAAATGCAGTTATTCTTGCACATTATTATGTGGATGGTGAAGTTCAAGAATTAGCGGATTATATTGGGGACAGTTTAGGCCTTTCTCAAGAAGCAGAAAAAACAGATGCCGATTTAATTGTCTTTTGTGGGGTTCATTTCATGGGAGAAACTGCCAAAATTTTGAATCCACATAAAAAAGTAGTAGTTCCTGACTTTAATGCAGGATGTTCATTAGCCGATTCTGTTCCTGTGGAGGAATTTAGACAGTTAAAATCGAAACATCCAAATGCAGTAGTGGTTTCTTATATTAATTGTTCAGCAGAAATTAAGGCTGAAACTGATATAATTTGCACCTCCTCCAATGCGGTTCAAGTTGTCAATTCTATTCCGAAGGAAAAAGAAATCATATTTGCTCCAGATTATAACTTAGGAAAATACGTTGAGAAGGTTACAGGTAGAAAAATGATTCTATGGGAAGGAGCCTGTATGGTTCATATTGATATTTCACTAGAAAAACTCAAAAAATTAAAACAAGAATTTCCAAAAGCTGAATTAATAGCTCACCCAGAGTGCAAGGAAAATATTTTGGAACAAGCAGACTACATTGGTTCTACAACTGCCTTATTAAATTATGTTGAAAAATCAGAGAAGGATATTTTCATAGTTGGAACAGAAGCAGGCATTTTACATAAAATGAAAATGGCTGTTCCAAATAAAAAATTAATTCCTGCACCCGCTAGCGAAGAGAATACCTGTGCATGCAGTGAATGTCCGTACATGAAAATGAATACCTTAGAAAAATTATATAATGCTCTTTATTTTGAATTACCAGAAATTCAAATACCTGCTGAAATACAAAATAATGCATATAATTCATTAAGTAACATGTTAAATTTGCACAAGTAGGTAAAGCTTCTTAATTTTGGAAATAATTATATAAATTAATACAAATGTTTATAAATAAGTTTTCCATAAAAACGAAGCTGATCCTTGCTTTTTTCTTAACTATAATTTCTTTTGGGGCTTTTTCACAAACTGAACAAGAACTCTTGAATTTGGCCAAATCAAAAGGCATAAACGAGTCTCAAATAAATGAATACAAAAAAAAGTTAGGTGACAATTCGCCAAAAAAATCTACAACCTCAAAGATTCAATCTTCCGAAGATACAATTAATGAACGAAATCCTAATCTACGAAAGGTAACAGATCCATTTTATGAGGATCCTTTTATGGAAGAGGATTCTTTGGCACTAGATATGGATAAGAAAAAAACCATTGAAGAAGATTCATTAAAAATAAAAATTTATGGGGAAAATCTTTTCAAGGACAAAAAATTAAATTTTATTCCAAATTTAAAAATAGCTACTCCTAAAAATTATATACTTGGGCCTGGAGATGAACTTTTAATTGAAGTATTTGGAAATTCATTTAACTCATTTAATCCAGAGGTAAGTCCGGAGGGAACTATAAAAATTCTAAATCTTAATCCAATTATTGTTGCTGGTCTGGATATAGAAACTGCAAAGCAAAAAATTATATCAAATCTAGGTAAAATTTATCGAGGTATTGGACAACCAGGATCCAATACAAATTGTTCAATATCATTGGGTAATATTCGAACGATTAATATTGTGGTAGCAGGAGAGGTTTTAAACCCAGGGTCCTATAGTGTTCCTTCATTGACAACTGCCTTCAATGCGCTATATTTATCAGGAGGTCCGAATGAAGTTGGTTCATATAGAGAAGTAAATATTATCAGAAATAACCAAACCATTGCCAGTATAGATTTATATGAATTTTTAAATTCTGGAAGAATAACCGGCGATAGAGTATTACAAGATCAAGATATTGTTTTCGTACCAACTTATAAAACGAGAGTAGAAATTGAGGGAGAAATCAAACGTCAATTAAAATTCGAATTAAAGTCCAATGAAAGTCTACAAGATTTAATCAATTATGCAGGAGGTTTTACAGACTATGCCTATAAAAGATTTATTACGGGAACAAGAAAATCCTCAAGGGAATTAGAAAAATTAAATA
>JBJOIA010000133.1:0-4678 GCA_046047395.1 Bacteroidota bacterium
TTGCCTTTGAATCTTGATTATTAATTAATTCAGAATATTTTTTAAAAAGATTATAATCTCCTTTTTTAGTTGCTTGTTGTAATAAATGGATAGTTGCAGGATTGAATAAATGCTCTTCTCCCCTTTGCTTCCATTGATAAATACCACCTACTTCTAATTTTGGATTTTCCATCGCTTGCATATGGTATCCAGTATAATGTTTTACCAATGCTTCTTTTGCGATAGTATCTAAACCAATTCCACCAATTCTTGAAATTGAATTAGTAAAATAAGTATCTACAACATCTTTGGCTAAACCTAAGATTTCGAATATTTGGGCTCCTTGGTATGATTGCAAAGTTGAAATTCCCATTTTAGAGAAAATCTTCAATAATTCACCATTTACAGCCTTGATATAATTATATTCTAGTTTTTCATAGCTTAGTTTTTCATCAACCAATTTAGCATCTTTCATATGCTTAATGGTATCAAAAGCTAAATATGGATTTATTGCAGAAGCACCATAACCTATTAAAGTAGCAAAATGATGTGTTTCAAAAACATCTCCTGCTTCCACAACAATACCTACATTAGCTCTTTTTCCTGTTCTAATTAAATGATGATGAACAGCAGATAAAGCTAATAAGGAAGGAATTGGTGCATGAGTTGAATCAATTCCTCTATCAGTTAATAAAATAATTGAATATCCATCATCAACAGCATCTTCAGCATATGAACAAATTTTATCCAACGCTTTCTTTAAAACTCCTTCTTCATGACTTGCCTTAAATACGATATGGATTGATTTCGTATTAAAGTTGGAATGGTCTATCCATCTTATTTTTTCCAAATCTTTGTTGCGAAGAACTGGTTGTTCCATTTCGATTTGCCGACAATGACTTGGACTTTCTTCTAATAAATTACTTAAACCACCAATATCTGTTAATAAAGACATTACAGAACGTTCTCTGATAGAGTCAATTGGAGGATTAGTTACCTGGGCAAATAATTGTTTAAAATAAGAGGAAAGATGTTGAGCCTTATCTGATAAAACAGCTAATGGAGTATCTATACCCATAGAACCTAAAGCCTCCTTACCAGTTTCAACCATTTGAGATAATACGATACGAATATCTTCTGATGTAAAACCATGAACTTGCTGACGAACCAAAAGTTCCATATTCTTCAATTGCTTGAATTCAGAGCCAGCTTCAGGTAATTCCTCAACTCTAATCTTATTTTTTCTCAACCATTCCCCATAAGGTTTTTGTTGACAAATTTTTTCTTTTAATTCTTCATCTGGAACAATTCTTCCCTCCTTCATATCTACTACAAACATTTTTCCAGGTTGAAGGCGACCTTTTCTTACAATTGTCTTAGGATCTAAATCAATCACACCTGCCTCAGATGCCATAATAACGAAATCATCTTCAGTTACCCAGAAACGTGAAGGTCTTAAACCATTTCTATCCAAAGTAGCACCTATGGTAGTCCCATCTGTGAATGAAATAGATGCAGGACCATCCCAAGGCTCCATCATTGAGGCATGATACTCGTAAAAATCCTTTTTATATTGCTCCATTGATTCATTTCCGTCCCAAGCCTCAGGAATTAACATCATCATAACATGAGGAAGCGATCTTCCTGTCATGTATAATAATTCAATTGCATTATCTAGAATAGCAGAATCAGATTGTCCTAATTGACAAACTGGAAGAATCATATCTAGTTCTTCTTGACTGAAATATTTACTAGAAAATAAAGCAGATTGAGCTTGAATCCAGGAGGAATTACCTTTGACAGTATTGATTTCACCATTGTGAGCGATAAATCTAAAAGGCTGAGCTAATTTCCAGGCTGGAAAAGTATTTGTTGAAAATCTTGAATGAACAATTGCTAATGCAGATACAAAATTCTCCTCTTTTAAGTCATCAAAATAATTAGGAACCTGCATAGTTGTCAGCATTCCTTTATAAATTATTGTCTTTGATGATAATGAGGCAAAGTAAAAATTATTATTATACTCCGAAATTTCTGAATTAATTGTTTTAGTAAGATATTGTCTTAGAACATATAATTTTCTTTCGAAATCAATACCTGAATTCAATTCATTCGGTTTTTGAATGAAAATTTGTTGTATGGAAGGTTCAGCTTTTCCTGAATCTGCCCCTTGAATTTCTGAATTATTAACAGGTAAAGTTCTATATCCGATTACCTCTAAACCTAATTTATTTGCAGAAAGCTGGATAATTTCTTTTGTTTTTTCTTGAATTTTAGAATCCTTAGAAAGAAAAACCATACCAGCAGCATAGTCACCTTCATCTGGTAACGTAAAATCTAAGGATTTTTCAATTGATTTAAAGAAGGAATGTGGTAATTGTAATAATATTCCTGCTCCATCACCAGAATTTGGATCACATCCGCAAGCGCCCCTGTGGTCCATTCTAATTAACATTTGAATGGCATCTTTAATTACACGATGAGATTTGATACCCTTCATATTGGCTACAAAACCAATACCACAAGCATCATGTTCAAATTCGTTTCTGTAAAGACTTTGGTCAAAATTAATATCCATTTTCAAATTATATAACGATTTTAATAATTTCTAGTAAACTATCGACAATTTTTTTTAAAAGGAAAGTAATGCTATGAAGACATATCCTGCAAGTCTACCAAATATAAACAAAAATATATTCTGAATTTTAGAAAAATAACGAAATATTATTCCAAAATAAGAAATATCATTTTTCAAGTAAAAAAAATCTTTACTTAATACAATTTTTAATATTCGTCGCCTAAATCATCATAAGAATCTCCCCCTCCAAACTCATCTTCATCATCAGATTTAAAATCATTTTCCATATCATTGAAGAAAATCGCATCTACCCCTTCGGATACCGTATTAAATAGGGTTAATTCTTCAATTTTTGCTTCATCTAATCGATTTAAAATAGCCTCATTCTTACAAATAACAACAAAAAGACCATTTTCATTAGTACAAATCTTTGTTCCTTTTCTTATGCAAGAAACACCATAACCATCAAAAGCATCTACTGATTTGATATCCAAAATCATATTAGCATACCCTTTTTTGAATAAATTTCGAATAGCCTCTTCTAATTCTAGGGAATTAGATTGATTTAATTCATTTGACTTCCAGCTTATTAAAGCATAATTCTCATTTTGCTCTAATTTGAAAATTGCATTAGACATTTTTTTCTAAAAAAATTAATATATTTTGATTGATTCTTTCGTTAATATTCATTTGATCCTCTCTTTGGAACTTTTTACCTGTAATTTCTTCAAATAAGGTAATATACCTCTCGGATACTTGATTGACAAATTCATCGGACATTTCTGGAATACTTTGTCCTTCTTTTCCACTGAAGCCATTTTCCATTAGCCATTCCCTAACGAATTCCTTAGAAAGTTGTTTTTGTGGAAGATCCTTATCTAGTAATTCTTGATAGGTATTTTGATAAAAATAACGAGAGGAATCAGGAGTATGAATTTCATCCATTAAGGTAATCTTTCCATTTTCATCCAAACCAAATTCATATTTTGTATCTACCAAAATTAAACCTCTTGAATTTGCTATCTCTTGTCCTCTTTTATATAAAGCTTGAGTAATACGATCTAATTCATTCCATAATTCTTTTGAAACAATATTTTGATTCAATATTTCATTTACAGAAATATCTTCATCATGACCTTCTGAGGCTTTCGTAGTAGGTGTTATGATCGGCATAGGCAAACGATCATTCTCTTTTAGGCCATCCGGTAAAGAAACACCACATAATTCTCTTTTCCCAGATTTATAGGTTCTCCAAAGATGACCAGATACATAACCTCTAATGACCATTTCTATTGGGATGGGGGTACATTTCTTTCCGAATGCAACATTAGGATCTGGATTGGCTTCCAACCAATTAGGAACAATATCCTCCGTTGCCCTCAAAAATTCTTGTGCAATTTGATTTAAAACCTGGCCTTTATAAGGAATTGGTCTTGGGAGAATTACATCAAATGCTGAAATTCTATTGGAGGTTATCATCAATAATTTATTTCCGAAGGAATAAACATCTCTTACTTTTCCTTTATAATAGGCAGTTTGATTTGGAAATTCAAATTGTTTTAGGGAGGGAATATTAGTCATATTTAATATATTTCTCTTTTCTTTTCATTAATTCTAAAATTGCTAAGGCTTCTTTTTGTGAATAATTATTGGATGAATTGGCCTTAGCATCTGAATATTCTGCAAAAATATTATTTTCTGTGATTAAATACTCATAAAGTTTTTTAAATTCTTGGTTAGTTGGATTTTGTTTGATGGCCTCTCGTAGATTAGCTAAACACTCCGTTTTATTATTTTTATTCAAAAAAATTAAAGCTTTGATATAAGATTGCTGGCTAGGAATATTAACAAAACTTGAATCCTGAATTTTTATTTGAATTAAATTGTACCGTTTATCTAAATCTTTAACAGTGAAAATGGATCTTTTTTCTAAATTTTCGAGAATTAATCTTGCTTCCAGAAATTTATTTTTCTGCAATTTTTGATTAAAATCATTTACTATGTGGTTATATTCCGTTGGTTTTACACCCCAAAGGATTTGCATGATAATTAGAATAATATTTAAATAAAATGAAATCAAACTAATTTTTTATGATTTTAAAATTTATTTGAAAGTCGATA
>JBJOIA010000134.1:0-3251 GCA_046047395.1 Bacteroidota bacterium
ATCTTTATTTTTATATCCATCATAACTTTTCCACATTTTTTTATTATGCATAAAATGTTGGCTCAGATTGAATCAAAGTAGATTTTAGAACAATTTCAATAATTTGTTTAACTTTTTTATAAAAAAAATTAAACAAATTGAATTATATTTAGTTTAAATAGTACAAAATTAAACAAACAGATTTTCTTAATTAATTAAACATTAAAATTATGAGTACACTACAAGTATTATTAGATGGAGCCCTACAAGCGGGCGATTACATCGGATTTACCTTTTTCACAGGGTACATGTCAATGTTGGCAGCGTCAATTTTCTTTATAGTTGAGCGCAGCACTGTAAGCGATAAGTATAAGACATCTTTACTTATCTCTGCATTAATTACGTTTATAGCGGCAGTACATTATTTCTACATGAGAGGTGTATGGTTAGAAACACACACATCACCAACTCAATTCCGTTACATTGACTGGACCCTTACGGTACCTTTAATGTGTATTGAGTATTTCTTAATTTTAAAACCAGCGGGTGCTAAAGGTGGAATGTTAACAAGATTATTGTTTGGTTCCATTGTAATGTTAGTTGCTGGTTACATTGGAGAGGCAGTATCACCTGAATCAAACGTAATGTGGGGAATTATTTCTACAATCGGTTGGGCGATCATCATCTATGAAATTTACATGGGTGAGGCTTCTAAATTAGCTGCTGAATCGAAAGATGAGCATGTTAAAACAGGATATAAAATTATGCGTTGGTTTACATTAGTAGGTTGGGCAATTTATCCAATCGGATACATGATGTTACCTGGAAACTTATTAGCTGGATTAGCTGCAGGTGCAGATTTATCACAATCTTCTCCAGTAGATTTGGCTTATAATATTGCGGATGCAATCAACAAAATTGGATTTGGTTTGGTAGTTTACTCTATTGCAAAAGGAGCATCATCCAAATAAAAATTAGTTTAATTTTTGTTTTAAAAACCTACTTCTGGATGGGAAGTAGGTTTTTTTATTTATAAAGGGAAAGTGTAAGACCTTCTACAATAGATTTTGGCAACCATTTTGCCATTATTGCCCCAAATTGATTAATAATTCCAATTACTTTTTCAGGTTTTTTATTAAACATTGCCTTCACAGAAATTCTTGCTACATCTTCGGCAGACATAGCCACTGATCTGGCGGCTTTATCAATTTTTTCTGGAACATTTGCTGATTCATTAAAATTGGTAATGGTAGGGCCTGGCGAAGTCGCTGTAACGAATAAACCTCTTTTCTTCCATTCATTATATATTCCTCGCGAAAAAGATAATACGAATGATTTAGTGGCCGCATAGACAGATAGATAAGGCACGGACTGATAAGCAGAAGAGGATGCGATATTTAATATATGCGCATCCCCTTTTCCTATTAATGCTGGGTAAAAATAATTGCATAAACTGATTACCGACTGACAATTTAATTGAATCATTTTCAAATATTCTTCATTTGAATAGGATTCAAACTTTCCCACTAAACCCGAACCAGCATTATTTACTAAAATTCTTATATCAACTTTTTGATCTATAGCCCAATTAAAAAGCCTTTCAGCTCCCTTAGGGTCAGCTAGATCAGAGCCTAAAAATTTAACATCAATTTGATATTCTCTTTCTAGGGTTTCAGCTAACTGTTTTAAATCATATAAATTTCTTCCACTTAATAAAAGGTTATAGTTACGCTTTGCCAATTCAAAAGCAATTGCTTTCCCTATACCTTTACTTGCTCCGGTTATTACTGCGTATTTCATAACCTTAAATTAGGAATTTTTTTTTGAAAAAATGGAGGAATTATTTACCTACTTCTTCAGATTTTTCCTTTGATGCAAAATGCTCTAAAATTTGGGCATCATCTGGTTTAATTGCAAGAGCTAGTTTAAAATAATCATCTGCCTTGACCTCATCCTCACCTAAACCTAAATAAAAACCACCCAATGCCTTATATGACTCAAATAATTGGTTATCATCCACCTTAAAGGAAGAAGAGTTTTCTGCTTTTAATTCATTTACAACACGAATAAAATCTGTGTAAAAAGGAGCCCAGATACCTTTGGATTCAAAATCAATTAAACGATTTACTCTTGCTCTAGAAATATAGAAAGGAGGCCATTTCGGATTCACCTCAATTGCAGAAGAAAAGAAATTATCCGATTTGGTACCTAATTCTAATCGTTTAGCTGAATCAGCTTGATCAGTATAGGCAGTTGCATAATAATAATCCAAACCTACTCTAAAATAATCTCCAGAACCGATAGTTTCTTTTCTATCGTTTTTCCATGAAATCATTTTTTCCCCATATGTTCCAGCATTTACGAAGTCCTTTTTCTTGAAATAAATTTCATGAATGATTGAATACACATTATTATTGGTATCAAGAGGGGCCGCTAAATCGTAATAAACAATAGCCAAAGAATCTTGGCCTAGGCCCTGATAAGCCTTACCAAAATAAAAATCATCTAAATAATAAGGTTTAACAGCCTCTTTTTTCATTAATTCCAGATTCCCTAAACCTTCCTGATAATTTCCTAATTCAACATTTGAATATCCCTTCATTCTAGAAATATCCGTATCCTTTACTCCTAAAGCTTCGGCTTTTTGAGTATATTCCATAGAACCTTGATAATCCTTTGAAAGGAATAAAAGCTTTGCAGTTTCTAGGATATCAGAAGGACTAGGCTCAGAGAATTTCAAATATTTTCTAAAGAACGAAGCCGCGTTTTTATATTGAGCACCGATAATCAAATATTCTCCGTATTTTTTTATTGCAGGGGCAAAAGTGGAATCAGCCTCTAAAACCTCCTTATAGCGTGCTTGAGTTTCTTTATAATTTTTTCCTCTCAAATATACAGACGCAATTTTGGTTTTAACTCCTAAATTATCTGGCTGCATACGTATAACTTGTTCATAGGCAGAAACTGCATCTCCACCATTATTCATAATAAGAAAAGCATCCCCTTTTACTTCATAATGTTCAGGCAATAAACTAGGAAATTTCTTAGAAATTTTTGTTTCTAAAAGACCTATTAATCGTAAAGCCTCTCCCGGATCATTATTTCTTATTTTATCATCTTGTCCTAATTCATAAAACATTTCATAGGCTTCCGCAATACGATAAATAACATCTATATCTCGTTCTTTGGTATCTGCTAAAATTTTATCAAATTTTGGTTTCGCTTCTTCAACCTTCCCATTGCCAACCAATACGGCTGCCATTCCTACTTGA
>JBJOIA010000135.1:0-5780 GCA_046047395.1 Bacteroidota bacterium
GGGTTAAGAATTCTTTGAATAAATAAAAAATTGTGAAATTGGATAATTAATTCTTAATTTTTCAAAAAAAAATAATTTAATATGCTCAATAACCTTTTTAGAAAAAAATCAATTGATAAAATACTAACCGATCAAAAAGTCTTGGAATCTGTAAAGGATTCCTCCTTATTAAAAAATTTAGGAGTTAGAGATTTGACTTTTCTGGGGGTTGCAGCAATTATTGGAGCCAGTATATTTTCTGCTATCGGACAAGCTTCCTTTTATGGTGGACCGGCTGTTTCAATGTTATTTATTTTTACCGCTGTAGCCTGTATGTTTACAGCATTTTGTTATGCACGTTTTGCCTCCACTGTTCCAATTTCAGGATCTGCTTATTCCTATGCCTATACTTCCTTAGGAGAAATAATGGCCTGGATTCTCGGTTGGAATTTATTATTAGAATATGGAATTTCCAATGTAGCAGTGGCCATTTCCTGGTCAAAATATTTTGTGGATATGCTAGAGGGTATGGGAATAACAGTACCCGAATTTATCACCATGGATTATTTGTCTGCTAAAAGGGCCTTTAATCAAGTAGTTCCAATGCTTCAGGAAGGGCAAATTCTAGAGAATTTACCTGTAAATTTAAGAGAAGGATATATTGCTTATACCTCCGCTCCAATCATAGCGGGTTTTCATTTTGTGGCCAATTTACCTGCTTTATTGATAACCGTATTAATCACGGCTTTGGTTTATATCGGAATTAAAGAATCCAAGAATACGAATAATATTCTTGTAATATTGAAGTTATTTGTGATTTTATTGGTGGTATTTGTAGGAGCATTTTATGTTGAAACAGAAAATTGGTCGCCTTTTGCACCGAATGGAGTGGCGGGAGTATTGAAATCTGTAGCAGCGGTCAGTTTTGCTTATATTGGTTTTGATTCCATTTCAACCACAGCAGAAGAGTGTAAAAATCCGCAAAGAGATATTCCGAGGGCGATGATGTGGGCATTAATAATATGTACCTTATTGTATGTGATGATTACCTTTGTGCTTACAGGAATTGTTCCCTCCAATCAATTAGAGGGTATTCAAGATCCTTTGGCTTATATGTTTTCTTCAATTGGTTTAAATGGAGTTTCTGGTATTGTTGCTGTTTCTGCCGTGATTGCTTTAACGTCAGCATTATTAGTCTATCAGTTAGGCCAGCCAAGAATTTGGATGGTGATGGCCAGAGATGGTTTATTGCCAAAAAGATTTGCTCGAATTAGTAAAAGATTTCATACCCCGAGTTTTTCAACTTTGATGACAGGGGTTTTAGTTGGGGTTCCAGCTTTATTTGCCAATTTGGAGGAGGTAATTAATTTATCTTCAATAGGAACCTTATTTGCCTTTTTATTGGTTTGTGGAGGCGTTTTAATTTTAGATTTAAATCCAGAAAATCAGAAAAAATCTAAATTTAAAATACCTTATGTCAATTCCTCTTTTTGGGTAATTTTAGCTTTAATAATTGCCCTGATTGTCTTTTGGCCAAATGATTGGTCAGAATGGATTAACCTACATATTTCAGGAACAGATAAATTGAATAATTGGATCATGACATTCTTTTTTATCTCTTGGTTTGTTCTTGGTATATTTTCCATAACCCATAAATTATCTTTAATTCCAGTTTTGGGCGTTTTAGTCAATTTATATTTAATGACGCAAATGGGAGCTGAAAATTGGGAGAGATTCTTTATTTGGTGTGCCATAGGTTTTGCAATTTATTTTGGATATTCAAGGAAGAATTCGAAATTAAATGAAGCCTAATGAAACTGGCACTTGTCATATTAAATTTTAATACGAAGAATTTCCTTGAGGAATATTTACCCAAGGTTATTGCTTATTCTCCTCAGGCTGAAATTTATGTGATAGATAATGGATCTTGGGATGGTTCGGTAGAATACTTAAATGAAAATTTCCCTGAAATTAATCTGATCAAATTAGCTAAAAATCTGGGCTTTGCAGGTGGCTACCAAGAAGGGCTTAAGTCAATAAATTCAGACTGGTATTTATTATTAAATTCGGATGTTCTTCCTTCAAAAAATTGGTTGGGACCTTTAATTGATTATGTAAAAGATAAACCTATGGTCAAGGTGGTTCAACCCTATTTATATACGATAGAGAATATGTCGCAGTTTGAGTATGCCGGGGCAGCAGGAGGTTTTTGGGATTATTTAGGCTATCCGTTTTGTAGGGGGAGGGTATTTCAAAATCTAGAAATGGATGAAGGGCAATATCCATCTGGAAAAATTGGTTGGGCGACAGGAGCCGCTTTGATGATAGACTCGAAGGTTTATTGGGAGTCTGGAGGATTGGATCCATATTTCTTTGCTCATATGGAAGAAATTGATTTATGCTGGAGAGTTCAAAGAATGGGTTATGAAATACATGCAGTATCTGAATCCAAAGTTCAACATGTTGGTGGTGGAACCCTTCAGGTAGGTTCACCCATGAAAACCTATTTAAATTTTCGAAATAATTTAATTTTATTATTTAAAAATCTTCCTTTTTTGCGTTTTTTGCCAGTTTTATTGGCTAGGTTAATTTTAGATGGAATAGCAGGACTAAAATTTTTATTGGAAGGAAATGCAAAACATTGTCTAGCAATAATTCATGCCCATTTCGGATTTTATTCTTATGCTTTATTCAAGAAAAAAGAAAAATATACCTTTAGTAAAAATGCGAAAATAGCGTATTATAGAGGATTTATTTTGTTTAAATACTTTCGAAGGAAGAAAATAAAATTATAAATCCCAAACGGAAGGATGGTTTCTTTCTCGCAGATATTTTCTGATATTCATCCAAAATGCTAATACCATATAAATAATCACAGGAGAACCCAAGGTGAAGAAAGATGCGTAGATGAAATAAAGTCTAATTCTATTGGAAGAAATTTTGAATTTTTCTCCAATTTTCTGGCAAACTCCAAAGGCTTGATATTCAATTAGATACTTAATTTTTTCCATTTTTAAAATTTTCTATAATATTTAGAACAATTTTTAGTGCCGATTGTTATAACAAAATTAGGTATTTCAAAGATATTTACCTAAAAATATGAGTTTATTGTTAAATAAGTTCATTAATAAGTTGTAATCTGAATATTTTTAATTAGTTTTGAACCGTCGAAAGAGAATTAATTTATTAGACCATTGACATACTAAAAATTTTCCAAGCCATCCACTAGGCGATTTTCAGTTTAACAGTCAGTTTTTTAATGACTTAAAATTCTTTCCTCGAATGAATTTTTAATTTTTTTTATTATGCAAACTGGAGTAGTTAAGTTTTTCAACCAATCAAAAGGATTTGGTTTTATTGTCGATGACAAAACTGGTAAGGACATTTTTGTTCACATTACCGCTTTAAATGGAATTTCTTTAAATGAGAACGATCCTGTTACATTTGAAGTAGTTGAAGGTAAAAGAGGCCTTAACGCAGCGAATGTTCAAAAATCATAAAATGATTTAATTGAAAAAAAAGGTTGTTGGAGGGATCCAACAACCTTTTTTTATTTATTTCTATTTTTAGGAAGGATTAATCTCTTCTATTCAAAATAGAGATATAATATAATAATTGAGCTAACATGCCTAAGGCTGCTGCTACATAGGTCATTGCTGCCCACCATAAAGCATCTTTAGACATTGCAAATTCAGAGTTAGTTACTACACCATTGTCCTTTATCCATTTTAATGCACGATTTGAAGCATCAAATTCAACAGGGAGCGTAATAAAACTAAAGAGGGTTGCCACAGCGAACATTGCAACGCCAATAGTTAATAATGTTGCGTTTCCGGAAGAATAAATTACAAACATTCCAATCATTAAGAAAATTGGCATAATTCCACTCACAGCAGAAAGCATTGGCACCATTGCTGATCTAAATTGAAGAAAGGAATAAGCCGTGGCATGTTGAACTGCATGACCACATTCGTGGGCTGCCACAGCTGCTGCTGCTGCATTTCTTCCATAGTATACGTCTTCAGATAAATTAACCGTCTTTTTGGATGGGTCATAATGGTCTGTTAATCTTCCTCCAACATGAATTATTTGAACATCATAAATACCATTGTCGTGAAGCATTTTCTCTGCAATTTCGGCGCCGGAAAGCCCAGATTCTAATGGAATCTTTGCATATTCTTTAAATTTTGATTTTAATCGTGCTGAAATAATCATGCCAATTACGGCAAAAATAATTCCTAAAAAATAAATTCCTGTCATTGTTGTATTTTGTTAATTATTGTTGTTGTAGAGTAATTTGGTACAAATTCAATTGTTTCCACTTTTCCGCCGTTTGCTAAGACTTCTTTAGCTCCAACGATATTTTCAATGGAATAATCTCCTCCTTTAATTAAAACGTTTGGTTTTAAATTTAGTATTAAATTTAAGGGAGTTTCTTCAGAAAAAATAATTACCATATCAATGAATTCCAGGGCTGCTAATATCCTTGCTCTTGCCATTTCAGAGTTGATAGGTCTTGATTCTCCTTTTAATTGCCTTACGGAAGAATCAGAATTTAGTCCTAGAATTAATTTATCCCCCTTTTCTTTTGCTTTTTCTAGATAATCCACATGTCCTAAATGTAAAATATCAAAACAGCCATTCGTAAAAACAACAGTTTGGTTTTCTGAATACCATTGTTTTCTAAGATTGATTGCTTGTTCTAAATTAAGAATTTTCTTTGCTGTCTTCAATTTCTTTCTTTTTATAAATAAAGGTATAAATTAAACCTATGCATCCAAATAACAAAATTGTAACCATTTGTGTTCCATGAAAAAATGTGGCAAGGGCAAATCCATCTTTTGAGTTAATGCTAAAAAATACGAGAGCAGCAGCCACTAAGCCATGATAAGATCCAATTCCACCTTGTGTTGGAATGACCATCCCTATGGTTCCCATGGTAAAGGTCGTCAGTACAACGGTCCATCCAAGATCTTTTGTGAGATCAAAAGCTTTGAAAAGGAAATAAGTTCCTAAAAAATAGGAGATCCAAATGATTAGGGAGTAAAAGATAAAAAGGCTTATCTTATCCACTTTGGTTATAGAAAATAAACCTTCCGAAAATCCAGATAAATATTTTCCAGCGAATGGCAATTTTTCTAATTTTTCAGTCGTGAATTCTCCGTTTTGGCTAATTAATCTCCAGCCAATAAATATCAGGATAATAAAAAATAAAACAATGGTAATGACAAGAATAGCATTATCATTAATATTAAATTCTGGGAAAAAATTTTCTTTTATGGGTTCAAAACTAAAAATTATAGCTAAAATAAAAAGTGCGAACATTCCAAATAAATCAGCAATTCTTTCGGTAATTACAGTTCCAAAAGATTTGTCCACTGGAATTTTATTGGTTTTATTTAAACTAATACATCGAGAAAATTCCCCAAGTCTAGGAATTAAAAAGCTAGCTAAATAGCCGATCATTACTGCCATAAAACTTGAAACAAGGCTTGGCTGATAATTAAGCGAATTTAGTAATTGATTCCATCGAAGTCCTCTTATTACATGTGCAAATAATCCAATCAAGATGGATGCTAGAACCCAAAAATAATTTGCTTGGTAAAAATAATGAATAATGAGTGACCAATTAACCCCAGAAGAGGTAAATGACCAATATAGCAGTGCTGCTGCAATTAGAGTGGAAAGGGAATATTTTATTAATTTTTTCAAATTATAATCTTTGGTTATTTTCAAAATTAAATTAAAATCTTAGAATATGAGGAAATTTAAGTTATTTTTTATAAATTTGCACTTTCTTA
>JBJOIA010000136.1:0-3918 GCA_046047395.1 Bacteroidota bacterium
GGCTTTAGCATCATGTGGTGGTGAGCAAGCTGCTGAAGAAGCACCAGCTACTGAAGAAGTTGCTGTTGAGTCTATGGAAGCTGATACTACTATGGCTGACACTACTATGGCTGAAGAAGCTCCAGCTGCTGAAGAAGCTGCTGCTGAGTAATTCTAGCTCAAAAGAAATTAAGAGTCCTTCTCATGAGAAGGACTTTTTTTTTATATCTTCGGGAAATGAAAGGAAAACAAAAAATTCAATCATTTTTAGACCATTTCCCCCCTGAAGTCGCAGAATATTGTTTTGACCTCTGGAATGATAATAATTTTGAACTTTATTTAAGTAAATCTCGAAACTCCAAATTAGGCGACTTTTGTATTAAGAAAAATGAGCCTTTAAGAATTACCTTAAATCACGACCTCCCTCCTTACCAATTTTTGATTACCTATATTCATGAGGTTGCACATTATATCACCTATACCAAAATAAAAACCTTAAGAAATCCGCATGGAAAAGAATGGAAGAATACTTTTAGAGAATTATTCGAACCTATATTAGAGGAATCTCTCCTACCTGGAGAATTAATAATTGAACTAAAAAAATACTTGAAAAATCCTGCTGCTACCAGTTCTGGCCATGAGGGCCTAAAAAAAGTTCTAAAAAAATTAGAAGGAAATTCTTCTATTATTACTCTCGAAGAAATTGATAATAATTCTTTATTTCGAATTAAAAACTTAATTTTAATTAAAGGAGAATTAAGAAGAACAAGATATCTTTGTAAAGATGCCAATTCAAACAAAAAATTCTTGGTTTCAAAATTTGCTGAAATTATCCCTGTGGAAAATTTTGGGAATATTATTCCTTAATTTATCATTAATTCAACAGATTTTTCCTCAAAATTTCCAAGATGGGTATTGGTATAAAATAAAAATTCCAAATAGAGGCATTTACAAAATTGATGGAGACTTTTTAAAGAAAAATGGCATAAATTTATCCCAATTTAACCCGAAAGAATTCGCAATTTATGCTTACGATGACCCATTAAATGAAAAAATAAATATTGCAACCTTTCAGAGCAAACCTAAAAAGGTTCCAATTTATTTTGAAGGTGAAATTTCTACTATTTGGACAGACCAAACCAGTTTTATCTTTTTTGCTGAAAATTCATACGGAAGATTTTTCAATAAAGAATCAGGTAATTGGGATTTCCATCGCCATTCATTTCAAGAATTCAATTATTATTTCATTCATTTAAAAGATGATTCCCCTCAATATATACAGGAACAAAGTCCCGCAAATACGCAAACTAATGTTATAGAATTTTATGGATTAGATGATTTATATTTTGAAAATATTAATATTGTAAGGTCAGGAAGAAAATGGCTTGGAACATCCATTACCAATTCCGATAATAAAAAATTATCATATAGCCTGCCTGGCTTAAATACTAATTCCCCTATCCAAATCAATGGTGAATTAGCAAATGGTTCAATTTATCCAGCAACTATTAATTTAGTCAATGGTAATTCTATAATTAAAACAAATTTAGATAAAATTAATTCTGGCAGATATGAAATCAAGGCCATTACAAAAAGTTTTTCAGGCGAATTTATACCTGTTTTAAATAATGAAAAATTAGAAATCAGCATTCAATATGAGGCTGAAGGAGGAACAGGATATCTTAACGAAATTCATTTAAAATACGATAAAAAAACGGCTTTTTCTGATAATTTTGAAATATTCTATTCGAAAAATTCATCCTTAAATTCAATTGATAAAAATACCTTTAAAAACCAAACTGATCAGATTATTTTCATTCAAGATACTAATTCAAACATTCAAATATTAAATAATTCAATTTGGGAAATACCCATAAAATCAAGAATTTTGGCCGCCAACAAAACAAAATTGCCAAAACCAGAAAATTTAATTCCAGCGAATTTTATCCAATATAATAAACATCAAAATTCAAGTCTCATTATCATCGGTTCTGAAAATCTTAAGGAATCGATAACCCTCTATAAAAATTATAAAACTGAACAATTACCAAGCTCTTTAGAATACCTTGAAAATATTTATAATAATTATTCAGGAGGTAAAATAGACCCAATTGCTATTAGAAATTTTTTATATGATTTAAAAAATTCACAAAATTTCCCATTAAAATATGTTCTACTTTTAGGAGATGCCACATGGGATTTTAAAAATTTATTAGAATTTGAATCAGAGGAAAGACTCAATAATTATATCCCTACCTTTGAGAGTAAGGAATCATTTGCTCCTTTAAGCAGTTTTGCATCGGATGATTTTTTTGGAATTACAAATACGGATGCAAGCGGTTTTGAAGAAAACAATTCAATTCCTTATAATTTAGAATTAGCAATAGGAAGAGTAACTGTTGCTACTAATTCTGAATTAATTACCTATTTAAATAAGGTGAAAAAATATGATGAAAACCTACAAAAATTAAAAATCCCAAATATAAGTTTAGTGGCAGATAATGGAGATTACGGAATACATTTAATCGATGCGGAAAGTTTCGGAGAAAAAATCCTTAAAAATTCCCCAATAAAATTATCTAAAATTTATTTAGACAATTTCCCCTTACAACAAAAAAATGGAATTGATGTATCCCCTCAGGCAGAAGAAGAATTAAGAAATAAATTTTATTCTAATACGAATTTAATTCACTATATCGGCCATGGGTCAGTCAATGGATGGACGGATGAGAAAATATTTACAACGAACAGTATTTTGACATTAAAAAATTTAAATCAATTACCCATATTATTTACTGCAACCTGTGATTTTACAAAATTTGATGATCCTTATGAAATTTCAGGCGGGGAATTAGGATTATTATCCTCAACAGGTGGTTGGCCAGCCATAATTTCAACCACAAGACCTGTTTTTCAATATAGTAATTATTTATTCGGATTGAATTTCTATGATGCTTTAATCGAAAACCAGTCTACAGATAATTACTTATTAGGCGACTTATTTAAAGACACAAAAAATAAAGCAGGCAATAAGTTGTCGAATAGAAATATAAGTTTATTGGGCGACCCTACCCTTCAATTACCATGGAATTATAAAGAAATAGAATATTCCATCGTAGAAAATTCTGGCGGATTAAACATTAAACTTAATCAAGCTATCCAAGAAGAATATCTTGAAATTGCCTCCGAAGAAGAAACTAACAAAACCTTAAATAATCAGCAATTTTTTTTGGAGGACACTAAAGTAGAACAACAAATAAAGGCCAATGAATTAGGTAATTCCCTTGATTATTCAATCAATATTCCCAATAACGATAATCAAAACAATAAGCATATATTTTGGGCAGGCAGAAATTTTGAAGGAAAAAAGATTTATTTAGAAAATCTAATTTCAACAATAAATCTAAAACAAGAGAACTCAAATATTACTCCGAATTATATTTTTGAACACCTAAAATATTTCCCTAAATCAAATGATACTTTAAAAATTATCCTTGAAAATATTTCCCCAATATTGCATTTTGACTCCTGGGCAAGTGTACAAATAAATGATAGTCTTAATTATAAATTAGGGGAATATTTTATACAAAACGAATCCAATAAAAATCAAAAAATTTATAAATTCCCCTTACCATATAACTTAAAAACCATAGAAGGAAAATTAATTTTTTGGGACAATACTTTAGAAAGTATTACCAAAAATTTCAATTTTAACATTTCTGGAGAAATTTCAGAAAAACAAATTATCCTTTATCCGAACCCTGTAGGAATTGGACAAAATTTTTCAATACAAAAATTAAATGATCAAAATTTTTCAGAAAAAAGAATTAATTTAGATATCTTTAATATCAATGGAAAGATAATTTACTCCATGAGAAATAAATTATTAGAAAATAATTATATAGAATTTTCGTTAGATACTACTATACAACCTGGAGT
>JBJOIA010000137.1:0-2735 GCA_046047395.1 Bacteroidota bacterium
TATTTTACAAGAAAATAATTCAGTAGGGCAAAGAGTTTTAATAAAAGATTCTAGAGGGAATAATCTTGAGGATAGATTTTCTAAAACAACTAAATTATTTTATTAAGGATTAATTACTAAATTTAAATAATTTTTAATTTTTTTAATTTTTCTTTTATTTAATTTTAGAAAACAACATTATTATATCCTTTCTTTTTAATTATAAAGATCATCCATATCATTATCAACTTTTCTTCTTCTTTCGGCATTACTTCCTGGTACTGAAACTCCCCAATCAATTTTAGCTTTACCTTGCATAGCATTTCTTTCTTTCATAAATTGGGGGTCGAATTTTGCTTTAAATTCTTCAAATCTTCCTAAATCAGTTGGATTTACAGATTTTCTTGACATTGATAATCCAAATTCAAAATGCTTAAAGCTAAGCATATTATTTGAAGGTGGGAGTTCATTGATGGCATCTGGTCTGATTTTAAGTAATTTTTCTTTATTAATTTCATTTTCAATTTCTTCTTTAATTGCCATTTGCTTTGTTTGATTTACAAATTCAGCAAGATCAGCTCCTGAATAACCTTCAGTTAAGTTTACAACAACTTCTAAATTAACTTGTGGATCAACAACAGTTTTTTTAAGAAGTGCTTTAATGATACTCATTCTTGATTTAGCGTCAGGTAGAGGAATATAAACTAATTGATCAAGTCTTCCAGGTCTCATCAATGCATCATCAAGGATATCTGGTCTATTGGTTGCACCTACAACAAAAACTTCTTTTTTTACTTGAACTCCATCCATCTCAGTAAGAAGTTGGTTAATTACTCTATCAGAGGCTTCTCCACCACCTCCAGCTCCTCTTCCTCTTTGAATTGCAATTGAATCAAGTTCATCGAAGAATAAAACACAAGGAGATGATTGTCTTGCTTTATCAAAAACATCTATTACATTTGCTTCTGATTCTCCAAACCACATTGTTAATAGTTCTGGTCCTTTAATTGAAATGAAATTTGAATCACATTCATTTGCGATTGCCTTTGCAAGAAGTGTTTTACCACAACCAGGAGGTCCGTAGAAAAGAATACCTCTTGATGCTTTCATTCCAAATTTAGTAAATTTGTCTGGGTATTTTAAAGGAAAAAGAATCATTTCTTGCAATTGTGTCTTTGTATCTTCCAATCCACCAATATCTGACCATTTTACATTAGATTTCTCAACAATTGTTTCTCTTAAAGAAGCAGGATTTGTTTTTTTCTTTGCATTTTTGAAGTGTTCATTAGTAACACACATCTTATCTAAAACTTCTGCTTCAATTTTATCATCATCAATATCAAAAAGAGCCATAGATTCTCTGATACATTCAAGTCCAGCTTCAACACAAATTGAAGCCAAATCAGCTCCGACAAATCCATGAGTTTCTGCAGCAATTCCTTGTAAATCTACATCAGGAGCAAGTTTCATTTTCTTTGTATGAATATTTAAGATTTGTAATCTTCCTTTTGTATCAGGAACTCCCATATCAATTTCTCTATCAAATCTTCCAAATCTTCTTAAAGCTGGATCCATTGAGTTAGGTCTGTTGGTTGCTCCAATTACGATAATCTGTCCTCTTCCTTTTAATCCATCCATTAAAGTAAGTAATTGTGATACAATTCTCTTTTCAACTTCTCCTTGGGTTTTATCTCTTTTAGGTGCAATAGAATCAATTTCATCGATAAAAATAATAGCAGGAGCTTTTTGTTCGGCTTCTTCAAAAGCTTTTCTGAGATTTCCTTCAGCTTCACCTGCCATTTTTGACATAATTTCAGGTCCGTTGATAATATAAATAAAAGCTCCAGATTCATTTGCAATTGCTCTCGCAAGTAAAGTTTTACCTGTTCCTGGAGGTCCTGAGAGAAGAACTCCTCTTGGAGGTTTAATACCTAAATTATTAAAGAGTGTAGGATGTCTCATGGGTAATTCAATCATCTCTCTAATTTGAGCTAATTGATTATCAACTCCACCTATATCGTCATAACCAGGTCCATTTGATCTATCTTCATCTTCTCTTTTAATTGCATCTCCTTGGTCAAATATAACAGTTTGTCCTACAACTAAGCAATAAGGTTCTGGGTCAGTTGCGACGACTTTGAATTCAACTTCTCTAAATCCTCCTTTGACTTTAAAGCGGTCACCTTGATGGATTGGTCTAAATACATCTTTGAAATAAGGCTTTAGATATATTTCTGTAAGATTTCCAGTAATTCCTTCGACAGTATCTTCAAAGGGAAGGATATGAATTCTTTTCGCTGCTGGCATAACTGGGATTTTATGAATAGTTACTGTATCTGATAAAGAGCAACCAAGATTAGTTCTTAGAACTTTATTCATTCTAATCTTATCATTTGTTAAAGTTCCTGAATCATCAAGAGTCAGAAGAGCTACAGTCTCTTTTCTTCTTTTTCCTTTAATAAGGATGGTTTCTCCTCTTAATAAATTTAATTCAGCTCTTTTTTCTTCAGTAATAATAACAACTGAATTTTCATCATCTTTTGAGTCATCAACTGTTAGCTTATGTGGTGCTCTTTTCTTTACAGGTTTTCCATTTTCATTTGGTTTATTTGATTCCATTTATTTATTTATATTTTATTTACTCAAATTTATATTGAATTTTATATTTAAATTACGAGAATTTGATAAATTTTATTATTCAAAAAAGAAATTTAATTAAAATGAAATGGGGATTGGGGATTGGGGATTGGGGATTG
>JBJOIA010000138.1:0-4041 GCA_046047395.1 Bacteroidota bacterium
TTGGAATTCCATGTTTAATAATTTAGAAACTAGTCAATCGCCATGGAAATTCAATCCAAGCGATCGATTTAATTGGTCAAAAACAGATGAAAGCAATTAAAGTAATTTTAGGTATTTTAATACTATTGGTAGTTGTTTATTTCTTGGGTCCCAAGCCAGCTGCTCCTGAATTAGCCATTGGGGGAACCTGGACGGATATGCCTGATTCGGCTAAGTATGTGGAGGCTTATATACAAAAAATGGAGTCTTCGGATGAAAAACTCAAGGAAGGATCTCAGGCCAGAGTAATCTGGGCAGATTCAACTAAAAAAGAAAAGACACCTTATGTGTTTTTATATGTGCATGGGTATTCCGCAAGTCCTATGGAGGGAGATCCTGTGCACAGGGAGATAGCCAAGGCCTTTGGCGCGAATTTATTATTGGAAAGAACCTATGATCATGGGCATCGTTCGGATACGGAGGTATTTTTGGATGCCACGGCTGATAAATTTTGGGAATCTGCAGAGAATTATTTTCAATTAGCTAAAAGACTTGGTGATACTGTTGTGGTGATGGGGACATCTTTTGGGGGTGCCATGACCTTGGAATTGGCAGCCAGACATCCAGAAATAAAAGCCATAGCCCTTTTTTCTCCATGTGTGGCGATTAATAATCCTGCCTCATCTTTATTGGATGACCCCTGGGGATTGCAAATTGGAAGAATGGTTTCAGGAGGAGATTATAATAATATTCCTCCTAAAAATGAAGAGCATGATAAATATTGGAATTTAAGATATCGGCTTGAAGGGGTAGTTGCTTTGCAAAACTTTTTAACTCATACGATGCTTCCAGAAACTTTTGAGAAAATAAAATGCCCTGTTTATTTAGGTTATTATTATAAGGATGAAGAAAACCAGGACAAGGTTGTATCCGTGCCAGCAATGTTGTCCATGTTTGAGGATCTCGGAACTGAAAATAAAGAAAAAGTTGCTTTTCCGGATGCCGCAAATCATGTGATTACTTCTCCAATTTTAGGGGAAAATGTTGAATTAGTGAGTGAGTCTACCATAGAATTTTTAAATAAGTTTTTAATCCATTAAGAAAATGAATCCTCAATTAATTGTTTATGCTGTACCTTTCTTTTTGATAACGGTTTTAATCGAAACCTATTTTAGTTATCGTGAACAGAGGGGTTTTGTGGAGGCAAAAGATTCATTGACCTCCATTGGTTTAGGTTTAGGCAATTTATTTATTGGGATATTGAGTAAATCATTAACACTTGGAGCATTTTTCTTTGTTTATGAAAATTGGAGCATTTTCAAATGGGAATATAGTCTTGCTTGGGTTTGGGTATTTACTTTTTTTGCAGAAGATTTTACCTATTATTGGTATCATCGTTTTTCTCATGAAATAAGGTATTTATGGGCATCCCATATGCCACATCATTCCTCTCCAAAATATAATTTGGCTGCAGCATTAAGACAATCATGGACATCTATCATTTCTGGAAGTTTCATTGCATGGCTATGGTTACCCTTACTGGGGGTTCATCCATTTGTGGTATTTTTCTTCCAACAGGTAAGTTTATTATATCAATATTGGATTCATACTGAATTTATAAAAAAGATGCCGAATTGGTTTGAATTTATTTTTAATACTCCTTCCCATCACAGAGTTCACCATGGGATGGATTTAAAATATTTAGATGCCAATTATGCTGGAGTATTAATTATTTGGGATAGAATGTTTGGATCTTTAACACCCGAGCAAGAAAGGCCAAATTATGGATTAACTAAACAGATTGAATCATATAATCCGGCGAGGATTGCCGTAAATGAATGGATTGAAATATTCAAAGATTTGCGGAAGGCAAGAAATATTTCAGATGCCTGGAAATATGTATTTGGTCCTCCGGGGTGGAGTCATGATAAATCAAAATTAACAGTTGCAGAAATGCGCGCTAAAGCAGAGGAAAATGGCAGATAAAATTAAAACCATGGATGAGATGCTTGCTGCAGGTGAGCAACCAGAATATTTATTTTGGGTAGGATGTGCAGGCTCTTTTGATGATCGTCAGAAAAAAGTAACAAGGGCTTTTGTAGAAATATTACAAAAGGTAGGAATATCATTTGCTGTATTGGGTAATGAAGAATCTTGTACTGGTGATCCGGCCAGAAGGTCTGGGAATGAGTTTTTGTTTCAGATGCAAGCTTATTCAAATATCCAGGTTTTGAATGGCTATGAAATTAAAAAAATTATCACGGCATGTCCTCATTGTTTCAATACTTTAAAAAATGAATATCCTGAATTGGGAGGGAATTATGAGGTGATACATCATAGTCAGTTATTGGCAGATTTATTAGAATCTGGTAAAATTCAAATATCTGAGAGTGAAAAAGAGGTAGTTGCTTATCATGATTCTTGTTATTTAGGAAGGTCAAATGGGATATATGAAGCACCAAGAAATATTATTAATTCTCTTAAAAAGGAACTAAAAGAGCTTAAATCTTGTAGAACTAAAGGGTTATGTTGTGGGGCAGGTGGTGCACAAGTATTTAAAGAACCTGAGCCAGGAAGGGAGGATATGCAGGTAAGAAGAACGAAGGAGGTGGTAGAGTCAGGTGTGAATAAGGTAGCAGTAGCTTGTCCGTTTTGTATGATTATGATGCAAGATGGAATCAATAAATCTGGGAAAGAAGGATTGAATGTGGTAGATTTAGCAGAATTAGTGAATGAATCAATGAAATAATATGTTAGTAGATATTAAAACTTTAGGGGAAAGTTCAAAAGTTTGGATATACCAAGCGGATAGGGCTCTTTCAAGGACAGAATTAGATGAATTTACAGAATTTTTAGATAAGTCAGTAAATAATTGGGAAGCCCATGGAGCGCCATTAAAGGGAGGATATCAATTATTAAAAAATCGATTTTTAGTATTAGTTGTAGATGAAGGAATGAATGCTGCATCTGGTTGTTCAATTGATGCATCTACTAGATGGTTAAAGCATTGGGGAGATAACAAAGGCATTAACTTTTTCGATAGAAGTATTTTTATTGAAAATGAAGAAGGAGAATTGAATTCCTATTCATTGAATGAATTGAAATCAGGGGTGGAGGAAGGCCGAATTCAGGAGGATAATTTTGTTTATACACCAACAGTTGCCAATTATGCTCAATATTTGAATGGATGGCCAGAAAAAGTAGGCGAATCTTGGATGAAGCGATATTTTAAAGCAAAAGTTTAGAATCGATACCCCATTAAGAATTCTTTTATTTCCATTCTTTTTTTACCTTGTAATTGGGCGTCTAATATCGAGATATAGCCATTTTTACAACCAAAATTCAAATAAGACTTTTGGTCGGTTTGATATTCGCCAGGTTGTAGTTTAGTTTGAAAATCTTCTATGAATTTTGCTTTGAAAATTTTGAATTGTTTTTCCTGTATTTCTGTATAAGCCGAAGGGAATGGGTTTAAGCCTCTAATAAGGTTAATGATAGATTGCCCGTCTTGATTAAAATCAATATTTCCTAATTCTTTTGTCAGCTTCGGAGCTTTTTTCAATTCAATGGATTCCTTTTGCGGATAGGTCTTGATGGAATTAGTTTCGATATCATCAACCGTTTTTAGCACAAGATTAGCTCCTCTTTCCATGAGCCTATTATAAAGTGTACCGGTAGTATCATCAGGTGAAATGGCCTCTTTATCTTGGTAAATAATGTTGCCGGTATCAATTTCATGTTTTAAAAAGAAGGTGGTAACACCAGTTTCTTTTTCGCCGTTGATAACGGCCCAATGGATAGGGGCCGCTCCTCTATATTGAGGGAGTAGAGAACCGTGGAGGTTAAACGTTCCTTTAGGCGGTAAACTCCACACAGCTTCTGGAAGCATTCTAAAAGCCACAATTATCTGTAAATCTGGGTTTAATTCTTTTAAATCCATTATGAATTCTTCACTTTTTAAATTGATTGGTTGAAGAATATTCAGATTTTTTTCTTGAGCATAGGCTTTAACAGCAGAGATTTGAACCTGTTGTCCTCTCCCAGCAGGTTTATCTGGGGCTG
>JBJOIA010000139.1:0-13728 GCA_046047395.1 Bacteroidota bacterium
TTTCAAAACCGAATTGAATAAAATTCTTTTTGATTATGTCGAATACATAATTTCTTCGAACCATTGTTTGTGGTCCGAAATCTCTAGTTCCTCTTGCGTTATTCGGTTTTTGCATTTTCAATAATTAAAATGCAAAATTACGTTTTTCTTTGGTTATGGCAAAGAATTAAAATCTAATCTTAAGGAATCCAGTTCCTGTTCCAAAAGTTTATAATTTAATTCAGCCTTTGATTTTGAATTTAATTGATAGCGTAGATTATCGCATGAACGAATAAATAAATTATATCGAGTTTGGTAGTCTTGAACCATTTTCCGTTCCTGATCAATAAAAGTTAAATTCAAAGAATCCGTTATTTTATTCATTTCGCTCACAAAATTTCCAATGAAATTGTATGAATTTACTAATAATTGATCTTGCGGAATAGTTTCTTTTTGACTTTCTAAGGCTTTAAAATATTTAAGACGAACTTGGAAAACAGATTCTTTTCTTTTTTTATCGTAGAATTCCTGAATAGATTTTAATTTTAAATCATAAAGATTTTTGGCTTCTTTCTGAATAAAAACCAACGGTTTTTCATTGATGGGGATTGTACGTGAACAAGAATAGAACAAAGAAGTAATAAATAACAAATAAAGAGATATTTTTTTCATGGTTAGATAATTAATTTACAAATTTAATATTTTTTCCTTAAGTTTTTTTTTTGAACAAAAAAATTAATACCTTTGCACTTTCAAAAATTAAATAATTATGGCAGTTACAAGATTAAAAAGAAAAGATAGAAGAAATAAAGCGGTAGCAAACAATAAAACTGCTGCCATCAAGCGTTTGCTTCAGCGTCCTGAAATCAAAAAAGTAGACATTGAAGAAATTAAAAAATCTTTTGCGAAATAAATGATTTTTAAAAAAATATTTAGCCGACTGTTTCAGTCGGCTTTTTTTTTGCCTAAATTTTTCTAAATTTATGAATCTATAAAATTAAAAATTATTAAAATGAAAATTACAAACTTTTTATTTGCCTCAGGATTATTATTATTTGGTTTTGGATCTTTTGCTCAGGAAAATGTTTCCTCTGTTATTACTCCAAATCCCACTGACCCCAAAGAAACAGAATTTTGGGATCCAGAAGTTAGAGTGGTTACCCCAGGTTCAGTACCTTCAGACGCAATAGTTTTATTTGATGGAAAAAATTTAGATGAATGGGTTTCAGTAATTACTGGAGAACCTGCAGCTTGGACTGTTGAAGATGGTGCCATGACTGTGAAGAAAGGAACTGGAATGATTATGACCAAGAAAAAATTTAATAGTTTTCAATTACATATTGAGTGGAGAAGTCCCATTGAACCTGAAACTTTAAAGGGACAAGGAAAAGGGAATTCAGGAATATTTTTACAAGGACTATATGAGGTTCAAGTACTAAATTCATATCAAAACAGAACCTATAGAAACGGACAGGCTGGATCTATTTATAAGCAATCTGCTCCTTTGGTGAATGCTACCTCAAAAATGGGTGATTGGAATACGTATGATATAATTTATACAGCTCCAACTTTTACTGAAAATGGGGGAATCAACACATTTGGATATGTAACGGTTATTCATAACGGTGTTGTAGTGCAGAATCATACAAGAATTCAAGGTACTACTCCATATATTGGACAACCAAAGAATCCGGTACATGGTGCAGGTCCTATTGCCTTACAAGATCATGGAAATTTAGTTTCTTTCAGAAATATTTGGATCAGAGAAATGTAATTAAAAATTTATTCAATAAACTATGCGATATCAGCCTTTAAGTTCTGAATTATATATAAAGAATAGAAAGAAACTTGTTGAACAAATGCCCAAAAATTCCATGGCAATAATTTCATCCAATGATATTATGCCTACCAATGCGGATGGAACAATGGGATTTCAACAACAATCTGATTTATTGTATTTATCGGGATTGGACCAAGAGGAAACAATTTTAGTACTATTTCCCGATTCTCCAATACTAGCATATAGAGAAATAGCTTTTCTTAGAGAAACTTCTGAATTAATCGCCATTTGGGAAGGCGAGAAACTTACCAAAGAACGAGCAAGAGAAATATCGGGGATTCAAACTATCCTTTGGAATGATCAATTTGATGCCATTCTTAAAACAATCATTTTTGAAGCTGAAAATATTTTCTTAATTGGAAATGAGCATATTCGAAATGAGTCCAAGGTTCAAACTCAAAATGATCGCTTAATTCTTAAATTAAAGGAACAGTATCCTTTACACCATTTTCAACGTTTAGCTCCTATTCTTAATCAACTAAGAATGATTAAAGAAAAAGAGGAGATTAAACAAATGCAAAAAGCATGTGATATTACAGAAGCTGCATTCAAAAAAGTTTTAAAATTGATTAAGCCTGGAATTATGGAATATCAAATTGAAGCTGAACTGATTCGTGAAATGTTGTATCATGGTTCAAAAGGATTTGCCTATACCCCTATTATTGCTTCAGGAGGGAATGCTTGTGTTCTCCATTATATTACGAATCATATGCCCTGCATGGATGGGGATTTAATTCTAATGGACGTAGCAGCTGAATATGGCAATTACAATTCTGATTTAACTAGAACTATCCCTGTGAATGGAAAATTCACAGTTCGACAGAAACAGGTTTATCAGGCTGTATTGGATGTATTAAATTTTGCATCTGATTTGATGAGGCCAGGAATATTATGGACGGATTATCAGGCGGAATGCGAAAAATTCATGGAATCTAAATTAGTTGAAATAGGTTTATTAAAAAAGGAGGATATAGCTAAGCAAAACCCTTCACAACCATTATTTAAAAAATATTTTATGCATGGTGTGGCTCATCATATTGGATTAGATGTTCATGATGTTTGGGATAAATATACTCCGTTCAAGGAAGGAATGATTTTAACTTGTGAACCAGGAATTTATATTCAAGAAGAAGGCTTGGGAATTCGTTTAGAAAACAATTTATTGATCACCAAGGATGGTCCTATTAATTTAATGAAAAATATTCCTCTTGAAATACAAGAAATTGAAGATTTTATGCATTCTTAATTCTTAGAAAATCCATATTTATGCATTATATTTGTGGTTTATTGTAGACAATTGTTTGCATATTATTCATACTAAATGAAAAACATCCGTAATTTTTGTATTATTGCCCATATCGATCACGGTAAAAGTACCTTAGCTGATAGATTAATTGAATATACCGATACGGTGGATTCGCGAAATATGACCAACCAATTCCTAGATGATATGGATTTGGAAAAAGAGCGTGGAATTACAATTAAATCTCATGCCATTCAAATGAAATATAGTAAGAATGGTGAAGATTATATTTTTAATTTAATAGACACACCCGGTCACGTTGATTTCTCCTATGAGGTTTCAAGATCTATTGCTGCTTGTGAGGGAGCTTTATTAGTTGTAGATGCCTCTCAAGGTATAGAAGCTCAAACTATTTCAAATCTATATTTAGCTATAAATCATGATTTAGAAATCATTCCTGTATTGAATAAAATTGATCTTCCAGGTGCCATGCCTGATGAGGTATCAGACCAAATCATCGATTTAATTGGATGTAAGAAAGAGGATATTTTACATGCATCAGGAAAGGAAGGAACTGGAGTTATGGATATCCTTGATCGAATAGTGGATGTTGTTCCACCCCCAAAAGGTGAACCTGATGGCAATTTACAAGCCTTAATTTTTGATTCAAATTTTAATTCTTACAGAGGAATTGAAGTTATTTTCCGGGTTTATAATGGAGAAATAAAAAAAGGTGATAAAGTAAAATTCGTTGCAACGGGAAAAGAATATTATGCTGAAGAAATAGGAATACTTGGATTAAATAAAATTCCAACAGCTACAATAGGCGCAGGAAATGTAGGTTATTTAATTTCTGGAATAAAAGAAGCTAAGGAAGTAAAAGTTGGTGATACAATTACGCATCTTGGAACTAAATCTGCAAATCCGATTAAAGGATTTGAAGAAGTAAAACCAATGGTATTTGCTGGAATTTATCCAGTTGAGTCTTCAGAATTCGAAGATTTAAGGGATGCAATGGAAAAACTTCAATTGAATGATGCGTCCTTAATTTGGGAACCAGAAACCTCGGCTGCCTTAGGCTTTGGCTTTAGATGCGGATTTCTTGGAATGCTCCATATGGAAATAGTTCAGGAAAGACTAGAGCGTGAATTTGATATGACGGTCATTACAACAGTTCCATCAGTAAAATTCAAGGTTAACTTAAGTAAAGGTACAGAAAAATGGGTATCTGCCCCTTCTGAACTTCCTGATACCAACTTAATTAATTCGGTTGAGGAACCTTATATTAAAGCTCAAATAATCTCAAAATCAGAATATGTAGGCTCTATTATGAGTCTTTGTATGGATAAAAGAGGTATTTTGACCAATCAAATATATTTAACCTCTGATAGAGTAGAATTACAATTTGATATTCCTTTATCTGAAGTAGTATTTGACTTTTTCGATAAATTAAAAACAATTTCTAGAGGCTATGCGTCTTTAGATTATGAATTTTCTGGATATAGAGAGGGTGAAATGGTGAAGTTGGACATTATGTTGAATGGAGAGAAAGTAGATGCTTTATCTGCCATAGTACATAGAGATAAGGCCTATGAATGGGGAAAAAGATTATGTGAAAAATTAAGAGAACTTTTACCTCGACAGCAATTTGAAATTGCAATTCAGGCAGCTATTGGTCAGAAAATTATTGCAAGAGAAACAGTGCGGGCTCTTAGAAAGGATGTATTAGCAAAATGTTATGGTGGTGATATTTCCAGAAAAAGAAAATTATTGGAGAAACAGAAAAAAGGTAAAAAACGCATGAGACAAGTTGGAAACGTAGAAATTCCACAAGAAGCATTCATGGCGGTATTGAAATTAGATTAAAAAAACGAAAATTTATTTCATTAAAGTTTTATAAAACTTAATTTTGTAAAAAACTGAAAAAATGGCTGAAGTAATTAGAATGCCCAAAATGAGTGACACCATGGAAGAAGGTGTTATTGCAAATTGGTTAAAAAAAGAAGGAGATTCAATCAAATCTGGTGATATTATTGCCGAAGTTGAAACTGATAAGGCTACCATGGAATTGGAAAATTACGAAGATGGTACTCTTTTATATATTGGTGTAAAACAAGGTGAGGCTGTCCCAGTAAATGGAATTATTGCCATTGTTGGTAAACCTGGGGAAGATTTTTCAGCTTTATTAAATGAAGGTGGATCAAATGCTGCGGTAAAGGAAGAAGTAAAAGTAGAAATTACTCCTTCTTCAACCCCAGAACCTATTGTGGAGGCAGCTTCAAGTATTGATTTAAGTGGAGTAAAAGCTACAGCAGTAAGAATGCCAAAAATGTCTGATACTATGACAGAAGGTGTGATTGCTAAATGGTTGAAAAAAGAAGGTGATACCGTTAAATCTGGTGATATTATTGCTGAAGTTGAAACAGATAAGGCTACCATGGAGTTAGAAAACTATGAAGACGGTACCTTATTATATATTGGAGCAAAGGATGGAGAAGCAGTTGAAATTGATGGGATTATTGCGATTGTAGGAGAAAAAGGAGCTGATTTCCAATTAATATTAAAGGCCGAACAACAAAAAGCTACCACCTCACCTGCCCCGGCTTCTTCTTCACAAGAAGTTGCAGCTAGTCCTGTATTAGAAGTAAAAAGTACTCCTGCACCAGCAAAAACAGAGGTGAAAAAAGAGGAGAAACAAGCAACCTCAATGAATGGAGAACTAAAAGCTTCACCATTAGCGAGAGCCTTGGCAGCTGAAAGAAATATTCAGTTATCATGGTTAAAAGGTACTGGAGAAGGAGGAAGAATCGTAAAAGCAGATGTAGATAATTATAAGCCAACCGGTGGAGGTGCCATTGGAGGCTTTATTTCTGGAGAGGAAAGCTATGAGGATATTCCGAATTCACAAATGCGTAAAACCATTGCGAAACGTTTATCAGCATCAAAATTCTCTGCACCAGAGTTTTATCTTACCATGGAAATTAATATGGATAAGGCAATGGAAATTAGAAAAACGCTAGTTGAAACGATGCCTGTAAAGATTTCCTTTAATGATATGGTAATAAAAGCCACAGCCTTAGCTTTAAAACAACACCCAAAAGTAAATTCTTATTGGATGGAAGATAGAATCAGGGTAAATCATCATGTGCATATCGGGATGGCAGTTGCTGTTGAAGATGGCTTATTAGTACCTGTAATAAGATTTGCTGATGAAAAATCATTGGTTCAAATTTCTACTGAAGCAAAAGATTTTGGTAAAAAAGCAAAAAATAAAGAATTACAACCAAAAGATTGGGAAGGAAATACCTTTACTGTTTCTAATTTAGGCATGTTTGGAATTGACCAATTCACTTCCATTATTAATTCACCTGAATCCTGTATACTTGCTGTTGGAGGTATAAAGGAGACTGTAGGCGTAAAAAATGGACAGATGGTTATTACCAATATTATGAAATTAACATTAACATGTGACCATCGCGTAGTGGATGGGGCTACAGGAGCAGCTTTCCTACAGACCCTGAAATTATATCTGGAGGATCCTATTAGAATGTTTATATAAAATTTTCACTGGAAGCCTCGAAAAATCGAGGCTTTCGTATTAAAAAATAAAATGAATTCAGTAAAACTAAAAATAGCTGTTCAAAAATCAGGAAGATTAAGTGATGATTCTTTAAAATTATTTAAGGAATGTGGAATTAAGTTTGAATCTGGTTCTTCAAAATTAAGATCAATTTCTAGTAATTTCCCAGTAGAATTTCTATTCTTAAGAGATGATGATATTCCAGGTTATGTTGAGGATGGTGTGGCAGATATCGGAATAATTGGTTTGAATGTATTAGAGGAAAATCAAAAAAATGTAGCCAATATAAAAGCATTAGGTTTTTCAAAATGCCGTTTATCTTTGGCAATACCAAGAGGGGAAGAATATTTAGGAGTAAAATATTTTGAAGGAAAAAATATAGCTACCTCCTACCCTAATATTACTCAGAACTATTTAAAAACTCAGGGAGTAAATTGCACAATTCATGAAATTTCCGGTTCAGTAGAAATTGCTCCTAGCATTGGTTTGGCAGAGGGGATTTGTGATTTAGTTTCAACTGGCGGTACTTTATTAAGTAATGGTTTAAAAGAAGTAGAAAAAATATTCCAATCTGAGGCTGTTTTAATTAAAAATATCTCCCTTTCAAAAGAGAAAGAATCTATTTTAGATCAAATATTATTCAGAATTGAAACTGTTCAAAAATCACAAAATAATAAATATGTGGTTTTAAATGCACATTCAGATAATTTAGAAGAAATTAAAAAAATATTGCCCGGCATAAAATCTCCTTCCATCATGCCATTAGCTGAGGAAGGCTGGTATTCCTTACACTCAGTAATTTCAGAATCCGATTTTTGGGAAAATATAGATGCTTTAAAAAAAGCAGGAGCTGAAGGTATTTTGGTGATGTCAATTGAAAAAATGATTAACTAATGATTCAATTAATAAAATTCCCCCTAAAAGAAAATTATTCTAAAATTTTAGAACGTCCTGCATTGGATGCTCTTGAATTGGATGAGACAATTCTATCTATATTTCAAAATATTGAAAGAAATGGGGATATGGCATTAAGAGAATTTACAGAAAAATTTGATAAAAGGGAAATTAAAGAAATTCTTTACTCAGAAGAAGAAATTGATGAATTAGCATCCCAAACACCGAAAGATTTACAAGATGCTATCAAACAGGCTGCCAATAATATCGAAAAATTCCATGCCTCCCAAAAAATGGAGGTAAAGAAAATAGAAACGAGTCCTGGTGTGATTTGTTGGCAAAAGCCTTCTCCAATTGAAAAAATAGGAATTTATATTCCCGGTGGAACCGCACCTTTATTCTCAACTATCTTAATGCTTGCCATTCCGGCAAAAATTGCTGGTTGTAAGGAAATCGTCCTTTCAACACCTGGCCAACACCCTGCAATTTTTTATACAGCAAAAATATGTGGAATTACTATGATATCGAAAATTGGTGGTGCCCAAGCAATCGCCAGTCTTTCTTTAGGCACAGAAAGTATTCCTAAGGTTTATAAAATATTTGGCCCAGGAAATCAATATGTAACGGCAGCAAAAATGTATGCCAATAGAATTGGAACGGCAATCGATATGCCTGCTGGGCCATCAGAAGTTGCAGTTTATGGAGATTCAAGCGCAAATGCAGCTTTTATAGCATCAGATTTATTATCACAAGCAGAACATGGATTAGATAGCCAAGTTATTTTCATAACAGAAAATGAAGCCTTAGCCCATGAAGTAATAAGTGAATTAGAAATCCAATTAGGAAATCTAAGTAGAAAAGATTTAGCAAAAGGTGCACTAGAAAATTCAAAAATCATATTAGTAAATTCCCAGTCTGAGGCAATTGAATTATTAAATGAATATGGAGCGGAACATCTTATCCTAGCCACAGACCAAGCAGAAGAAATGGCTGAAATGATTCATTCTGCTGGATCAATCTTTTTAGGGAATTATACCCCAGAATCTGCAGGTGATTATGCCTCAGGAACAAATCATACCCTTCCTACTAATGGATATGCAAAAATGTATTCAGGAGTAAATTTAGATAGTTTTATTAAAAAAATTACTATACAAAAAATCTCTAAAGAGGGATTAGAAAATTTGGGACAAACCATCATAAAGATGGCAGAGGCAGAATCCTTAGATGCCCATGCAAATGCTGTAAAAATTCGATTAAAAAATGGACTTTAAGAAATTCATTCTTCCTCACATTTATGATTTAAAACCTTATTCTTCTGCAAGAGATGAATTTAAAGGGAAAGAAGGCTATTTTTTGGATGCAAATGAAAATCCTTTTGACAATTTTAAAACGGGATATAATCGATACCCAGATCCTCTTCAATTAGAATTAAAACAAAGAATTGCCGAAATAAAAAAGGTAAAAACTGACAACATTTTTTTAGGTAATGGAAGTGATGAGGCTATTGATTTATTAATCAGAATGACCTGTTCTTCAGGAAAAGGAAATATCGTTTTATTCCCCCCAACTTATGGAATGTATGAGGTAAGTGCAAATATTAATGATGCTAACATTATTAAAATTCCATTAATTGAAAATTTCCAGATTAATATAGATAAATTATTCAGTTCTATATCTGACCAAACAAGGTTGATATTTATTTGCTCTCCTAATAATCCTACAGGAAATAAAATCAACAGAAAGGATATTTATAAGGTATTGGATAATTTTAAAACTGGATTCATCATCATTGATGAAGCTTATATCGATTTCAATGATGAACCTAGCTTTATTCAAGAATTAGAAAAATATCCTAATTTGATAGTTATGCAGACCCTGTCAAAAGCTTATGGACTTGCCTCTTTGCGCTTAGGTATGGCGTTTGCACATTCAGAAATTATTGAAATTTTAAATAAAATTAAACCCCCTTATAATATTTCAGGTGCGAATCAAAAATTTGCCCTAGAGACTTTATCAAACTTAGATTTAATTCGTCAAAATCTTCAAGAAATAAATTTAAATAAAGAGGATTTGATAATGTATTTAGAAAAAAATCAATTCGTTGATAAAATTTATCCTTCTAATGCGAATTTTATTTTGGTAAAATTTCAAAGATCAAAAGAGCTTTTTAATTTCCTTATTCAAAATAAAATAATAACTAGATATAGAGGAAACGTAAGCCTATGTGAAAATACCATTAGAATAAGTATTGGAACCAAGGAAGAAAACAAGGCTTTGATTAAAGATATCGAAAAGTTTTATTCAAAATAATTTAAAGTCGATCTTTAAAACTTTCGTATCCAAAAGATTTGAACAATTCAAATTCGTTATTTTGCTTGATAGCACCTATAGATGGTAAATTTACTCCATTGAAAGTAGTAGTTTTTACCATGGTATAATGAATCATATCCTCAAATATGATTTCATCTCCTATTTTCAATTCTTCTTCAAAGGAATAATCACCATAATAATCCCCAGCTAAACAAGTCATACCACCAAAACGATAATTGAATTTACCATTCACAGCTTCCATTCCTGCATTTCTAATTCTAGGTTTATAGGGCATTTCTAAAGTATCTGGCATATGAGCAGCAAATGAAATATCCAAAATTGCCACCATTATCCCTTCGGAATTTACGATATCCAAGACTGTTGATTTTAAAAATCCAGTTTGCCACCCTATTGCAGAACCTGGTTCTAAAATAATTTCAAGATTAGGATATTTAACTTTAAAATCTTTTAAAATTTGTATTAAATGATCTGGATTATAGAATTCGGCAGTAATTAAATGTCCACCCCCTAAATTTAACCATTTAAGATCCTTTAACAAATCTCCAAATTTCTCATCAATTACTTTCAATGTCCTTTCGAGTGTATAGGAATCATTTTCGCATAAGGTATGGGAATGTAAACCTTCTATTCCCACAGGCAATTCTCTTAAATCTTTTTTTCTAATTCCTAATCTTGATCCTGCAATACATGGATTATATAAATCTGTACTTACCTCGGCATATTCTGGATTTATTCTTAATCCACAAGAAACCCCATTTTCTTTGGCTATTAAATAAAATTTCTCGTATTGATTTAAGGAATTAAAGGTTATATGAGAAGCTATTTTTGAAAGTTCATCAAATTCAGAATCTAAATAAGCTGGTGAATAAACATGAGGTTTTACACTCATTTCATAAAAAGCTAATTTAGCTTCATTCAATGAACTTGCAGTAGCACCACCTAAATATTCCTTAACCATAGGAAAACGGTGGTAAAAGGAAAAACCTTTTAAAGCCAAAATAATGGTTATTTCAGACTCTTTCTGTACCCTATTTATTAATTCGAGATTCTTTTTTAGTAAATTATCTTCCAATACAAAACAAGGAGAAGGAATATTTGGATATTGAATCATTTTAATATTCGTGAGGTAAACTAATATTTACTTCTTCATTCCAAGGCAATCCATGGATATTTAATAGATCCATAAATGGATCTGGATCCAATTCTTCTAAATTATATACTCCTGTATTAAACCAAGTTCCTGTGATCATCAAGGCAGCCCCTATCATCGCTGGAACACCTGTAGTATAGGAAACACCTTGTGCTTGAACTTCTTTGTAACAATCTGCATGGTGACAGTTATTATAAACATAATAAGTCTTTTCCTTGCCATCCTTAATACCCTTAATTTGACAACCAATAGAGGTTTGTCCTGAATAATTTTCACCTAAAGTACCGGGCTCTGGTAATACTGCCTTTAAAAATTCTAAAGGAACAATATCTATACCATTAAATTTTATAGGTGCGATAGAGGTCATACCTACATTTTGTAAAACTTGTAAATGGGTAATATATTGTTGTCCGAATGTCATCCAGAAACGAGCTCTTTTTAAACTTGGGAAATTCTTCGTTAAAGACTCTAATTCTTCATGATATAGCAAATAGGATTCCTTTGGACCTATATTAGGGTAATCAATTGGCTTATGAATTGACATTGGTTCAATTTCTATCCATTTTCCATCTTGCCAATATTTACCATTTTGGGTAATTTCTCTAATATTGATTTCCGGATTAAAATTGGTAGCAAAAGCCTTTCCATGATCTCCTGCATTACAATCTATAATATCTAAATAATGCATTTCATCAAAATAATGTTTATTGGCATAAGCCGTAAAGACAGAGGTAACACCGGGGTCAAAACCAGAACCTAATAAAGCCATCAATCCTTTTTCCTTAAATTTATCCTGATAGGCCCATTGCCAAGAATATTCAAATTTAGCCTCATCTTTTGGCTCATAATTTGCAGTATCTAAATAATGTACCCCAGCTTCTAAACAAGCATCCATAATCGGTAAATCCTGATATGGGAGTGCAACATTGATCACCATAAATGGTTTTTCCTCCTTGAATAATTTTACCAATTCAGCCACATTATCAGCATCAACCTGCCGCGTTTTTATTTCTGTTGGTAAATTAATGGATTTAGCTTCCTGAGCAATTTTATCACATTTGGATAAGGTTCTAGAAGCCAATACTATTTCAGAGAAAAATTGAGGGTTCATTGCACATTTTTTGGCAACTACATTTCCTACTCCTCCAGCACCGATTATAACAACTTTTTTAGCCATATTATTTTTTAAGAAAACGCAAAATTACAATAAATTTCAAAATTTGGATTATTTTTTCTTAATTCTTGAAGGACGAACTACTTTAACGTAGGCTTTTTTCCAATAAGAATTATTAATATTATCTATTCTAACGCCTTTAGAGGTAGATGAATGAATAAAATCAAAATCTTCTTTGCCTAAAACTTTTATAATTAATCCAATATGATTTATCGAACTTGACCCCCCTGTGGCAAACATAACCCAATCCCCTATTTTTGCTTTTTTACTAGGTATTGAATCTCCAAAATTCTGTTGTTGGCTAGTCACTCTAGGTATTTTAAAATTAAATCTATTATAGGAATAAAAAAGAAGTCCTGAACAATCAAAACCAGCCTGATCCTCTCCACCCCATTTATAGGGTACGCCAATCTCTCTTTTGGTGGTTTTAACAATTCTTTTGGTTTCTCTTTTTTTATAATTCTTCGTATAGTTTGAACAAGAACTAAAAAATAATCCAAAAAAAATAATACCAATCAATTTATACATATTCCACATGAGCGCTTTTTAAATAAACTAAAACTGGCCTAACTGGATGATAACCCATCATTTCCAAAACCTCTTTATAATTATTTACTTGTTTCTTATGTGATTCAGACGGATTTCCAGTTTTAAAATCAATTACATAAAAAATATCTTCAAATTTAATAACACGATCAGGTCTTAAAATCTTTTCCTCATTCAAGATAATATCTTTTTCAGCTAAAATTAAATTTTCATTATTAAAAATAAATGAAAATTTAGGGTCTAATTTTAGTTTTTCAATATTGAAAATAATCTCTTCAAATAATTCTTCCTCTTTTAAATTCAACTCATTTTCAAATTCCTTATCAGTTTGATTAGCGAGTATATCATGAATAATATTCCCTAACAATCTCCTTCTTTCGTTTTTATTATATAGTTCTTTTTTATCATGAATTACACGAAGATTTGGCTTTTCTTGTAGCTTTAAATGAAAATCAAAGTCCAAAATATTTGAAACTTTCGTTTCTTTCTCATCAACAATTTCTTCTGGCAGAGGAATCATTTTGTAAATAATATTGGACGAATCCTCTTTAGAAACATCTATAAATTGTGAATTATTAGAAACAAAGGAATAAAGTAGTGATTCAAGGTGAAAACTTTCAAAATTGTTTTCTTTAGGCAATTGAGAATAAATATATAATTTAGATCCAGCACGCGTAGTTGCCACATAATACGCATTCATTAAATCTAAGGTTATCTTTTTTTGTTCTTCTTCAAAAATTCCCTTTAGTTCTGGCCTCACATTTTCATTTTTCAAATAATTTAATTTTATTTTTGAAGCTGATAAACGAAGGTCTTCATTTATTGAAATAATTTCATCATCCTCCAAAATGTCCATATTTATCCATTTTTCTGGAACATTTCGATTTAAATTCGGCTCTAAATTATCCATAAAAAATGGAAGGAAAACAATCGGAAATTCAAGCCCTTTTGATTTGTGAATAGTTGTAACAGTTACAGCATTTAAATCTCC
>JBJOIA010000140.1:0-6747 GCA_046047395.1 Bacteroidota bacterium
TACCTTCGTGCAAGTAAAGGATTTAGCAAAATGGGAAATTGAATTTTATATTAAACAAAGAAAGGGTATGGATAAGGCTGGCGCTTATGGAATCCAAGATTTTTTCGGAATGGTTGGTATAAAAAAATTGGAAGGCTCTTATTACACTGTAATGGGCCTTCCAATCGATAAAATATTTACCTATCTTAGCCCCTATATTCTGGAGGCAAATCAATTAAGTCTTTAAATAGAAAAACTCTCCCCACATCCACAAGTACGCGTGGCATTTGGATTATGAAATTGAAAACCTTTTCCATTCAAGCCATCTGAAAAATCTAATTCCGTACCAGCTAAATAAAGGATCGATTTCTTGTCAACCATAATTTTTACACCCTTATCTTCAAAAACCATATCATTTTCCCTCGGTTCAGAAGAAAAATCCAAATTATACATTAATCCAGAACATCCTCCTCCTTCTACCGCTACACGGACATTAAATTCATCATTAAGACCTTCTTTCGCTCTTAATTCCTTGATTTTATTCGCTGCAATTTCTGTTACTGAAACCATTTTTTTAAATTTTATTACACAAATATAAACAAAATAATTATAAAATTTGTTCTAATTTTGAACCATTCTAAATAAACTATGGTTTTTCCAAAATGTATATTGTAAATTTGTGCGCAACTTAAGTAATATTATGTTAGAAATAAAAGATTTACACGCCAAAATAGGAGAGAAAGAAATTCTTAAAGGCATCAATTTAGAGGTAAAAGCAGGAGAAGTACATGCAATCATGGGACCAAATGGTTCGGGTAAATCCACTCTTGCATCTGTTCTTGCAGGTAGAGAAGATTATGAAGTTACTTCCGGTTCTGTGAATTATTTTGGAAAAGATTTATTGGATCTTGCCCCAGAAGAAAGAGCAGCAGAAGGAATTTTTCTTGCTTTTCAATATCCTGTAGAGATTCCAGGTGTTTCAACAACCAATTTCTTAAAAACTGCCATCAATGAAATTAGAAAGTATCGCGGTGAAGAACCATTGGATGCTGTTCAATTTTTAAAGATGTTTAAAGAAAAATCTTCTTATGTCAATATTGATCAATCATTATTGTCTCGTGCTTTAAATGAAGGTTTTTCAGGTGGCGAAAAAAAGAGAAATGAGATTTTCCAAATGGCAGTTTTAGAGCCCAAATTAGCTCTTTTAGATGAAACTGACTCTGGCTTGGATATCGACGCCCTAAGAATTGTTGCTGAAGGAGTGAATAAATTGAAATCCCCTGATAATGCAACTATTGTGGTGACGCATTATCAACGTTTATTGGATTATATCGTTCCAGATTATGTTCATGTTCTTTATAAAGGAAGAATTGTAAAATCAGGTACGAAGGAATTAGCGCTAGAATTAGAAGCTAAAGGATATGATTGGATAAAAGCAGAAGTAGATTAATTATGTTGACAAACACAACTATAGAAAATTTGGAAGGCTGGTTAAAGTCTTCTGGAGCAGGGGAGGTTTCCTTTAAAGCTTTAGAAGAATTTAAAACCATTGGCTTTCCAACAAATAAATTAGAGGAATGGAAATATGCTTCTTTGAAATCCCTAAATGCTATTGATTGGCAAATTGAAGATTCAAGAGCAAATCCCATTCATTTCTTCAAAGAATGGAATGCTTCTTTTAGAATAGCCCTTACAAATGGTAATTTTTCAGTTTTAGGGGAATTGCCAAAAGGTTTAAATCTCATTTCATTACCAGAATTATTAAGTTCAGATGCAGATTTTGCTAAGCAATATGCTGAGCGTCGTCCTATCTCTGATCAAAATATTCTTTATAAACTTGGTTCAGATATTCAATCTACACAGGTTTTAGTCGTTGAAAAAAATACCCAAATTGAGGAGGCAGGAATTATTTCAATTGCCAATGAATTATCCATTAATAATGCTTTTGTTCCTGTAAATATCATTATTTATGTAAAGGAAAGAGCAGAGATTTCAATAATTGAAAAAATCTCAAATCAATCGAAATATGGTTCTTTCATCAATTTAATTCAAGAGGTTTTTGTTGAAAAGGAAGCTCATTTCGAATTATATAAAATCCAAGATTCAACGAATGAAGATCATTTAATAGATCATTGTTTCGTGTATCAAGGGGAAAAATCCACTACGACAACTCATACTTTTACCTTGAATGGTGGTTTTACAAGAAATAATGCACATTTTTATATTCAAGGAGAATATGCTACCGCCAATTTAAATGGTTTATATATTCCGTCTGAAAAACAATTAATTGACCATCATACCGTGGTGGATCATTTAGTCCCGAATTCAGAATCCAATGAATTATATAAAGGAGTTTTATCCGGACAATCCACAGGTGTATTTAATGGAAAAATCTTTGTTCGAAAAGATGCTCAAAAAACAAATGCTTTCCAGAATTGTAGAAATATCCTAGCATCTGATAATGCTACCATGAACACCAAACCCCAATTAGAAATCTGGGCGGATGATGTTAAATGTTCTCATGGAACTACAACCGGACAATTATCTGAAACGGCATTATTTTATCTTCGCTCTAGAGGTATTTCTGAAAATTCAGCAAAAGCTTTATTGATGTTAGCATTCGGACAAGAGGTAATTGATCAGGTTGGAAATCAAGATTTAAAAGAATATTTAACCCAAGTTGTTGAAAATAAATTGAAAACAAGTTTAAATTTCTAGAATATGTTGGCAATTAATGAAATAAGAAAAGATTTCCCCATTCTTCACCAAACGGTTAATGGAAAGCCTTTAATTTATTTTGATAATGCTGCAACTACTCAGAAGCCTAAAATTGTAATTGATAAATTAGAGGAGTATTATCAGGGTTATAATGCCAATATTCATCGTGGTTTACACCATTTAGCCGATAAAGCAACGGCTGCTTATGAGGAAACTAGGAAGAAATTAGCCAATTTTATCCATGCTCCTTCTTCCGATCAAATAATTTTTACATCTGGAACAACAGAAGGAATAAACCTCGTAGCTCAAACTTTTGGAAGACAAAATCTTCAGAAGGGGGATATTATTCTCGTTTCTAATTTAGAGCACCATTCCAATATAGTTCCTTGGCAAATGATTGCTGAAGAAAAAGGGGCTGAGGTAAAAGTTATTCCTGTTTCCGATCAAGGTGAACTTGATTTGATTAGCTATGAATCTATTCTTCAATCTGGAAAAGTTAAATTAGTTGCCGTAAACCATGTTTCCAATGCCATTGGCACCATCAATCCAGTCAAGAAAATGATTGACTTAGCACATGAAAATGGGGCTAAGATTTTAATTGATGGCGCGCAATCTGTCGCACATTTTGCGATTGATGTTCAGGAATTAAATATGGATTTTTTCGCATTTTCAGCGCATAAATTATTTGGTCCAACCGGACTAGGAGTTTTATTTGGAAAAAGAGAAATTTTAGAATCCATACCTCCTTATAAAGGTGGTGGGGAAATGATCAAAGAAGTTAGTTTTGAAGGTACTTCTTATAATGATTTACCCTATAAATTTGAAGCAGGTACTCCAAATATTGGGGATGTTATCGCCTTTGGAAAATCTTTAGATTATATCCAGCAATTTAGTTTTGAAGATTTACATCAACATGAATTAGCATTATTGAATTATGCTACCGAAAAATTGTCGCAAATTCCAGGATTAAAAATTGTCGGTCAGGCGAAGGAAAAAATAGGTTTAGTAAGTTTTTTAATAGATGGTTTGCACCCTCAGGATATTGGTTTATTGATGGATCAATATGGAATTGCCATTCGGACAGGACATCATTGTGCTCAGCCATTGATGCAAAGATTCTCAATAGTTGGAACCTGTAGAGCCTCTTTTTCGTTTTACAATACAAAAGAAGAAATAGATCATTTTGTGACTACCTTAGAGAAGGTTATCAAAATGTTGAAATAAAAATGCCTATGTCTATCAATGAAATACAAGATGAATTAATCGAAGAATTTGAATTATTCGATGATTGGGAGGGTAAATATGAGTATTTAATTGATTTAGGTAAGAAATTGAATTCTTATCCTGAAGAAAAGAAAGATGAAGACCATATCATCAAAGGTTGTCAGTCCTTAGTATGGCTAGATGCTGAATTTAAAGATGGAAAAATCAATTTTTTAGGAGATTCTGAAGCCATTATTGTCAAAGGCTTAATTTCCATGTTAATTAGAGTATTGTCCGGACAAATTCCGAGTGATATATTGAATGCTGAATTATATTTTATTGACAAAATTGGTATGAGTTCTCATTTAGCACAAACCCGTTCGAATGGTTTGGCCTCGATGGTAAAGCAAATGAAAGCCTATGCCTTGGCTCATTTAAATTAATATAATCATGACCGAAGAAGAACTTAAAGGGGAAGTAGTTAAGGCCATAAAAAAAGTATATGACCCTGAAATTCCTGTTGATGTATATGAATTAGGATTGATTTATGAAATAAAAATCTATCCCGTAAATAATGTTTATATACTAATGACATTAACCTCTCCATCTTGTCCGTCTGCTGAAGAAATTCCAGTAGATATAGAGCGACAAGTTAAATCTATTGATGGGGTAGAGGGAGTAGAGGTTGAATTAACTTTTGAGCCTCCGTATTCCCAAGAGATGATGTCTGAAGTAGCGAAATTAGAATTAGGATTTTTATAAAAATAGAAAAATTATGTATCCAGAACATTTAGTAGCCCCAATGAGGCAAGATATTGTAAGTGGAGGTTTTGAAGAATTAAAATCTGCTGCTCAAGTTGAAGAGGTAATGAACCAAGGTGGTACTACCTTATTATTCATTAATTCCGTATGTGGTTGTTCTGCATCTACAGCTCGTCCGGGTGTAAAGGATGCTGTAGCCAATTCTGCCAAAAAGCCAGAGCATTTGGTAACTGTTTTTGCAGGTGTTGATCAAGAATCTACTGCAAAGGCTAGAGAATATACTTTACCTTATCCACCTTCATCTCCTTCTATAGCTTTATTTAAAGATGGAGAATTGGTTCATTTCGTAGAAAGACACCATATTGAAGGTCGATCTGCTGCCATGATTTCAGATCATTTACAAATGGTCTTTGAGGAAACGCTTTAAGAGTTACGAGTTACGAACTACGAACTACGAACTACGAACTACGAGTTACGAATTACGAGTTACGAACTACGAACTACGAGTGACGAGTGAAGGGTACTCAATTTGCGTTATACCTTTGCGACCTTTGCGATATAACTTTGCGACCTTTGCGTTATACCTTTGGGACCTTTGCGATATAACTTTGCGACCTTTGCGATATAACTTTGGGACCTTTGCGATATAACTTTGGGACCTTTGCGATATACCTTTGCGATCTTTGCGATATACCTTTGCGACCTTTGCGATATAACTTTGGGACCTTTGCGATTTCACTTTGGGACCTTTGCGATTTCACTTTGGGACCTTTGCGTTAAGGCAACATTTCATAAACTTACACAGATTTAGAAACATTGCCTTAACCACCCCGTCTGCATCGCAGCCACCCCAGCACGGCTGCCGCTCGTAATTCGTAACTCTTCACTCAAAATTATTCTGCTCCGCCAACAGCCCCGCCAGAGGTAGCATTAGATTCAGATTGTTTTTTGGCAGCGCCTTCAAAATCACCTGCTTTTACCATAGACATTTTATCTACTGAAATGATTTTTCTGGTTGCATTCAAGATTTCCTCTTTAGTTAATTTTTGGATTTTAGCCTCAAATTCCTTCTCCCAACTCATTGTTCTATCCAAGAATAAATTTCCATTTAAACTTCCCACTAATCTACCATCATTTGATCTATCTACCATTGCAGATTGCGCATAAGATTTCTTAGCCTCCTCAATTTCTTGGTCGGTAAACCCTTCTTTCAACATTTTTTCTATTTCTTCCACAAATGCCGTTTCTACCTTATCTCTGTTTTCCGGAGCATAAATTGCATAAGCAAAGAAGGCAGCAGCATCATCTATCGGAGGAGCAGAGAATTGTGAACCTACCCCATAAGATAAACCTTCCTTCTGACGGATTCTATTCATTAAACGGGAAGATAGGCCTGAGCCTCCACCCAACATATAATTCGCTAATTCCATTGCAGGATAATTCGGGTCAGAATCTTTCATTTGAATTGGCTGCATAGCAAAGAAGAAACCAGAAGCCTTATCAGGTGTTTCAATATTGATATTTTCTGACGCAACATTAAAATAATTTTTTGGAACTCTCTGGTATTTTAATGGTGATTTCCAATCTCCAAATTCAGCTGCAATAATCTCTTGTACTTCTTTTTCATCAAAATCTCCTACAAAAGATATGGTATTATTCGAACCGCCTAATTTTGTTTTATAAAATTCTTTTACTTGATCTAAATTCGCTTTTCCATAGGCCTCTGCAGCTTCATCCGAATTCATTCTATAACGAACATCGTCCTTATCATAAGGCTTATTCATTAAGGCTGACAAGGCTTCTTGCGCCTTCGTAGATGGTTCTGATTTTGCACTTTCGATAGCCGTTAAATTCTCTTGAACTAATTTATCAAATTCAGATTGGTCGAATGCTGGCATTTTAATCGCCTCTGCCACTAATTTAATCGTTGGAATTAAATTTTCTTTGGTTGTTTCAATTCCCACGCGCAACATTCCAGCACCCCCAGAAATACTTACTCTTGCCTTCAATTTATCTAATTCATCTTGGAATTCTTGGCGACTTCTTTTTTCAGTTCCTTTGCTTAGCATATCCGATGTGATATCT
>JBJOIA010000141.1:0-15885 GCA_046047395.1 Bacteroidota bacterium
TCCTGCGATCTCATAGACCTTTTGCTCGATTAGTTTTGCATCTTTTTCTAATTCCAAAGACATGGCATTTAGAAAATTGACATCAATATTTACTCCTTCAGATTCCACCTTAGATAATACCCTTGTTAGGGGCATTTCTACATTTTCCAATAATTCCAATAATTTCGGAATTTTGTTTAATTCCCTGTCCAAAGGTTCCTTCAATTGTAAGGTAATATCAGCATCCTCTGTAGCATATTCCTTGATTAGGTCTAATTCTACTTCTCTCATATTTCCTTGGTTCGCCCCTTTTTTCCCAATTAATTTTTCAATGGATAAAGGTTCATATTGTAGATAAGCATAGGATAAGGCATCCATATTATGACGTTTATCTGGCTCCAATAAATAATGGGCCAGCATGGTATCATAAATTTTCCCTTTTACTTCAATGCCATAATTCGCTAAAACATTCATGTCATATTTAATATTTTGAGCTACTTTTATGATATTTTCGGCTTCAAAAAAAGGTTTAAAAATTTCAATTAATGAATTTGCCTCTTGCTGATTTTCCGGAAAAGGAACATAAAATCCTTCTCCTGATCTATAGGAAAAGGATACTCCCACTAATTCAGCATCAATCGCATTTAAATTCGTGGTTTCTGTATCAAAACAAACTATTTCCTGACGTAATAAATAATTCATCAATCCTTTACAGGCATTTTCACCTCGAATTAAATGGTAATTATGCTGAGTATTTGATAAATTCTTTATTTCAGAAATGCTTTCCTCTATTTCTTCCTCACCATTCTCCGAACCAGAAGAAAATAAATCCATTTGTCCAGTTTTTGTTTTTACATCTTCAATTCTTGCATTATTTTCTTCATCTTCCCCTAGTATTCTTTTCTTTAATGTTCTGAATTCCAATTCATCCAATAAAGGTTCAATTTTTTCTTTGATTGGAGGAGTATAAACTAATTTATCCTCTTCATAATCCACAGGCACATCAATTTTAATTCTTGCCAACCATTTAGACATGATACCTTTTTCCTTATTTTCTTCTACTTTTTCCTTTAATTTCCCTTTTAAGTCTTGGGTATTTTCTAATAAATTTTCAATACTTCCGTATTCTTCAATTAGTTTTTGAGCTGTTTTTTCTCCAACTCCGGGTATTCCTGGGATATTATCAACCGCATCTCCCATCAATCCTAAAATATCCACAACTTGATCAACATCTTTAATTTTCCATTTTTCACATACCTCTTTTACTCCCAAAATTTCCACACCTTTCCCCATAAAAGCTGGTTTATACATCTTAATTCTTTCCTCCACCAATTGTCCATAATCCTTGTCTGGAGTCATCATATAAACCTCAATTTCTGGATTTGCTCTTACTGCCTTTTTCGCTATGGTTCCAATTACATCATCTGCTTCGTAGCCGTCTAAAATTAAAAGAGGTATATCCAAGGCTTCAACCATTTTTTTTACATAAGGAATGGCCACAGTAATATCTTCCGGCTGTTCATCCCTTTGAGCCTTATAATCAGGAAATTCAATATGTCGAAATGTCTTTACAGGAGTATCAAATGCCACTCCTAAATAATCCGGTTTTTCTTTTTTTATTACTTCCAAAATCGTATTAGTAAATCCGAATACTGCTGAGGTATTCATACCTTTTGAATTGATTCTTGGAGTTTTTGCAAATGCAAAATGAGCACGATAAATCAATGCCATTGCATCAAAAAGAAATAATTTCTTCATGGATTAATAAATTGTTTAACTTTATAGGATATTCTTTCAATTTACGATTATTATTTTAAAATTGATTGTAATTTTATAAAAAATAGGGAATTATGGATTTAAGAGATTTTAGAGAAAATTATACCAAAGGAGAATTAGTAGAAAACCTTGTTCATCCTCATCCAATCGAACAATTTAAACGTTGGTTGAAAGATGCAATTGAGGCAAAAATGTATGAACCGAATGCTATGACTTTATCTACTTCATCTGGGAATCGGGTTTCCTCAAGAATCGTTTTATTAAAAGCAATAGGAGAGGGTTTTACTTTTTTTACGAATTATCATTCAAAGAAAGGGGGAGATTTAAACGAAAATCCCAACGCATCTCTTCTGTTTTATTGGCCAGAAATGCAAAGACAGGTTCGAATTGAAGGTAGGGTCATTAAAATTTCGAAATATGATTCTGAAAAATATTTTCATTCAAGACCGATAGGCTCTCAATTAGGAGCAAAAGTTTCAAATCAATCCTCCACAATTAATTCTAGAGAAGAATTAGAATTAAGTTATGCAAATTTGGAAAAGGAGTTTCAAGGAAAGGAAATTCCAATGCCTAATCATTGGGGTGGATATGAATTAATCCCAAATTATTTTGAATTTTGGCAAGGAAGAACTTCCCGTTTACATGATAGACTTGCCTATGAAAAGGTAGAAAATGACTGGGAAATTTTTCGATTAGCTCCTTAAAGAATATTATCTAATGATTTAAGGGATAAGGTGAATTCAGTTTGAAATCCCTCTCCGTATTCTGAATTGATTTTATGTCCCATTTCTTTTGCCCGTCCTTCAATATAATTTAAAAATCCTGGTTTTGAAATATAAGACTCTGGCTCATTCGAATTAGGATCAAAAAACTGACTTCTAAAAGCCTTTATTGCTTCTACCTTTTTATCCCAAAAATCAGAAATATCAATTACAAAATCTGGCTCTAAATAGCGATCTTGGATATAATGTAATACACGCTTTGGTCTCCAAGCATTTTGTTTTTCACCATCTTTCCCAAATGTTTCAATCATTCTAAGTCCAGATATAAAACAAGCATCATAGGCTAATCTTGCCCCCTTTCCATGATCTGGATGTCTGTCCTCTAAAGCATTTGCTAAAACAATATCTGGTTGATATTTTCTTACGATTTCGATGATTTTTAATTGATTTTCCTTATTATTCTCAAAAAAACCATCAGGGATTTCAATATTTTCTCTAGCATGAATGCCCATGATTTTTGTTGCTGCATTTGATTCGGCTAAGCGAATTTCAGGAGTACCACGTGTTCCCAATTCTCCACGTGTAAAATCTAAAATTCCCACTTTTTTGCCTTCCGCAATGGCCTTCATTAAGGTTCCTGAACAACTTAATTCAATATCATCTGGGTGAGCACCCATTGCTAAAATATCTAGTTTCATCTTATCTGATTCTTAATCTTTTTCCTGGAAAAATAGTCGAACTTGTTCTTATTCCGTTTAAACGTGCTAATTGAACTGTTGTAAGTCCAACCTTTCTTGCAATTCCACCAAGCGTATCTCCTCGTCGAATTGTATACCAAGTGGTTTGTCTGTTTTTTACCTTTTCTCCAGCTGTACCAATTTCATTTCTTAAAGCTAAGGAATATTTATCAAAGGTCTTTTCTGTAATAATAATATGTTGATTACGAGGTTTTGATTGCTTATAATCAAATACGAATTCAGGATTAAATGGATTCCCTTCATAGCGAGTCTCATAATGTAAATGAGAACCTGTACTTCTTCCAGTATTTCCTCCTTTACCTATTTCATCTCCTGCACGAACAAATTGTCCTGGCTCTAATAATCTTTTCGAAAGATGTCCGTAAAGTGTTTCTAATCCATTATAATGTCTTACTACGATATAATTTCCATAGCCTCGGTAATTATATCCAGAAATTCTCACGATTCCATCAAAAGTGGAATAAACGGGATCTCCTGTATCCAAATCCAAATCTGTGCCTGCATGTAGTCTACCCCATCTTGGCCCAAACCTACTAGTTACTTTTATTTCTCCTGTTGGAATAGCCCAACCCTTTGAATCATTGTATAATTGTATATCCACCGGATCCCCAAAATTTCTATAATCAATATCGTAGGGGTCTATATTTTTCGTATCCCAAATAGAAAAATAAGAGGCCACTGTTACGAAATTATCTGTTCCTAGAGTAGCAGATTGTTCTTCAATTTCTACAACAAGACTTTCACCTTCATCTACACTGGTGGTATCAAAATTTGAAATACTTGGATTGATGATTCTTACTGGGGTATATTGTTTAAATTCATCCTCACTTGCAATAATCTTTCCAGTAGATTGATTTTTATCATAGGATATTTGTAGGGGAGGAAGTTCATTCCAATCCTCATTTTTTTGTTTCTTTTCTATTTCTATTTGGGTATTCCTTCTAAACAAAGTCCTTTCCTGAGCCTTGGATACCAAGGAAGAAAATAGTAAAACACCTACAAGAAAAGTAAAATAAAATCGGTACAAATTATTAATTATAAATTTTTAATGTAATCCTACTGATCCTAACCATCTTTCAGCATCTAATGCTGCCATACATCCTGATCCCGCTGCAGTAATAGCCTGACGATAAGTAGAGTCTTGAACATCCCCACAAGCATATACCCCAGGGATATTTGTCTTACTACTTCCCTTTTCTGTAATTAAATACCCATTATCATCCATATCTAATTGTCCCTTAAATATATCCGTATTGGGTTTATGTCCAATTGCAACAAAGAATCCTGTCAAATCTAATTTTGTTTCCTCCTTTGTTTTATTATTCGTAATTAATACGCCTGTTACACCCGATTCATCTCCAAGAATTTCTTTCGTTTCTGAATTCCAATGAATGGTGATTTTCGGATTATTTTTTACTCTTTCCTGCATGATTAAAGAAGCCCTCATTTCATCCCTTCGTACAATCATATGTACTTCCTGACATAAATTGGCTAAATATGTTGCCTCTTCAGCAGCAGTATCTCCAGCTCCAACAACCGCCACTTTTTGTCCCCTGTAAAAAAATCCGTCACAAACTGCACAGGCAGAAACGCCTAATCCATTGAATGTTTTTTCTCCTTCTAGTCCTAACCATTTTGCAGATGCTCCTGTAGCAATAATAACTGAATCAGCCTCCAATTCAATTGAATCATCAATCCAAACCTTTTTTGGGCTGGATACTAAGTCTACCTTGGTCGCCATTCCATGGCGAACATCTGTTCCAAATCTTTTTGCTTGGTTTTCTAAATCCACCATCATCGCTGGCCCATCTATCCCATTAGGATACCCCGGAAAATTATCAACATCGGTGGTAGTAGTTAATTGTCCACCAGGTTGTCCACCCATATACATAATTGGATTCAAACCTGCTCTCGAAGCATAAATTGCGGCCGTGTACCCTGCTGGGCCAGAACCGATAATCAAACATTTTATTTTCTCACTCATAATAGTTTTAAAACAACTTAGGAAATTGAAAAGTTCACCTATTTAAAATTTGTATTTATAGAATTAATTACTAAAATTTAAATTTAAACAATATTTTTGAGAAATTCTTTAAACCACTCTCTGAACGCATGAATCTTAAAAAAATTACTTCACATCTTACCTTTTGGGTTTTAATTTTTATTTTACTCGGGATTTTTTTGGGTTCTTTTGCGAAAGAATGGGCCTTATATCCCGTTTTCGAAGAAAAATTCAAATATTCTTTGTTGGGTACAAGCATTGAACTTGGCCCAACTTTAGCAGAAATTTTCTCCGGTTTATTCATTTCTTTGGTGAAATTATTTATCAATCCTATCATATTTTTAACAATTTCTTTAGGGATTGTCCAAATGGGAGACTTAAAAAAAGTTGGTCGGGTTGGCGCTAAATCCATTTTATACTTTGAAATTGTTACAACTTTTGCCTTGATTATCGGTATTCTTGTAGCGCATTTCATCCAGCCAGGGGCAAATATCTTCCAATCCTCCGAAAACGTAGATAAAATTTCCGCTATTAATCAACAGGCTCAGTCTTTCGAATGGTCAAAATTCTTTTATGAAAATAGCACGATTCAAGTTTTATTATTGGCTATTTTAACAGGTATTATTTTAAATCGGTCAAATAGAGTAAAAGGTTTGATTCAGGCCCTTTCAAAAATTTCGAATTATGTCTACAAAGGTTTACATTGGGTAATGTATACTGCTCCTCTAGGGGCTTTGGGTGGTATTGCGATTACTGTAGCAAAATATGGGATAGATTCCCTGCTTCCTCTTGCGAAATTGATGGTAACTGTTTATATCACGATGGCTATTTTTATATTTCTTATTCTCGGTGCTATTCTACGCCATTGTAAAGAAAATATTTTTGAATTTCTTTCCTATATAAAAGAAGAATTATTAATTGTTTTGGGAACGTCCTCCTCCGAAGCCGGCCTACCTTCTCTAATGGAAAAATTAGAGAAAAAAGGTTGTTCCAAATCCGTTGTTGGTCTAGTAGTTCCTGCCGGATATTCCTTTAATTTGGATGGGACAACTATCTACCTTTCCATGGCAATTATGTTTTTGTCGCAAGTTTATAAAGTAGATTTTACATTTGAACAAATTTTAACCATTATCGGTGTATTAATGGTTACCTCCAAAGGTGCCGCCGGAGTGGCTGGGAGTGGTTTTATGGTTTTAGCATCCACCTTAAACGCTCTCCACGTAATTCCTTTGGAAGGACTTGCACTATTAATCGGAGTTGATCGTTTTATGTCTGAGGCCCGTGCAATCACTAATTTTATTGGTAATGGTGTAGCTACTATTTGGATTTCCAAAAATGAAAATGAATTTAATACCTAATTGAAATGAAAAATAAACAAACAAATATAAAACGAGATGCCCTAGAATATCATTCTCAGGGTAGACCGGGTAAAATTGAAGTTCGCTCAACAAAACCTACGGCAAGTCAGAGAGATTTATCTTTGGCCTATTCCCCAGGCGTAGCAGAACCTTGCCTTGCAATAGCCCAAAACCCCGACACAATTTATGATTATACAGCCAAGGGAAATCTTGTTGCTGTAATTTCCAATGGAACTGCAGTCTTAGGACTTGGCAATATTGGAGCTGCTGCCTCCAAGCCAGTAATGGAGGGTAAAGGGGTTTTATTTAAAATTTTCGCAGATATTGATGTATTTGATCTGGAATTGGACTGTAAGGATATAGATGAATTTGTGCATACTGTTGCCCATCTAGAACCTACTTTCGGAGGAATAAACCTGGAAGATATAAAATCCCCTGAATGCTTTGAAATCGAGGAAAAATTAAGAAATACCTTGAAAATTCCCGTTATGCACGATGATCAACACGGGACGGCAATCATTTCCTCTGCTGCCTTAAAAAATGCCCTGGAAATTGTAAATAAAGATATTTCAAAAGTAAAATTTGTAGTTTCTGGGGCAGGAGCTGCTGCTATTTCATGCATGAAACTCTATATAAAAATGGGGGCAAAATTAGAAAATTTTGATATTTTTGATATTAGTGGAATTATCTCTACCCACCGAAAAGATTTAAATAAATATCTTCAACCTTTTGCTGTTTCAAATAAGGAAGGAAAAACCCTAGTGCTTGCCATGAAAGGGGCAGATGTGTTTATTGGCCTTTCGGCAGGAAATATTTTAGATGAAAAAATGATTCAATCCATGGCAAAGGATCCTATTGTATTTGCTATGGCTAATCCAAGCCCAGAAATTGAATATAATAAAGCCGTTGCTGCAAGAAAAGACATCATTATGGCAACTGGTCGCTCTGATTTTCCTAATCAAGTGAATAATGTTTTGGGTTTCCCTTTCATATTTAGAGGCGCTTTGGATGTTCGAGCTACAGAAATAAATGATGAAATGAAATTGGCCGCTGCACATGCCCTGGCAGACCTTGCTAAAAAGCCAGTTCCAGATATGGTTCTCAAGGCTTATGAAGGTCAAGAATTAGTTTTTGGACGAAAATACATTATTCCAAAACCTGTTGATCCACGTTTGATTTCACAGATTTCCATGGCAGTTGCCAAGGCGGCTATGAATTCTAAAGTGGCCAAAATGCCCATCAAAGATTGGGACCAATATGAATTTGAATTATCCAATCGTTTAGGTTTTGATAATCAATTAATGCGATTTATCATCAATAAAGCAAAGTCAAACCCTAAAAGGATACTATTCGCAGATTCAGAGGATGCTCGTGTATTAAAGGCTGCTAGGATGGTTTTAGATGAAAAAATTGCCTTCCCCGTATTATATGGTAATGAAAAGAAAATTAAAAAAATTGCGGAGGCAAATCATATCGATTTAGAAGATTTTGAGATTATCAGTACCCTATCTAAGGAAGTAGAAAACCTTAAATCCGAATTCGCAGAAATCTATTATTCCAAAAGGTACCGTTCTGGCTCAACCCTTATTCGCGCCCGATCAAATATGGAAAATCCTTCCTATTTTACGGCTATGTTATTGGAACAAAATAAAGTGGATGGTTTGATTGGTGGACTTTCCAAGGCCTATCCAGATGTAATTAAACCTACTTTTCGGATTCTAAATAAAAAATCTGGAGTAAATAAAATTGCTGGCATGTATTTATTACTTACCAAAAAAGGACCCCTGTTTTTCTCTGATGCTACAATCAATTTTAATCCCTCCACCTCAGAAATTGTGGAAATAACAGAATTGACTGTCAAAGCTGTAAAAAGATTTAATATAGTCCCTAAAATTGCCTTGGTTTCTTATAGTAATTTTGGTTCATCAGAAGGAGAGGAGGCTAAGAAAATGAAAGATGCAACAAGCATTCTTAAATCCAAACACCCCGATTGGATAGTTGAAGGGGAAATGCAAGCTCATATTGCGCTGAACGTTGATATTCGAAATAAAAATTATCCATTTGCTCAATTGGAGAATTCTTCAGCAAATACACTAATTTTTCCAAATCTATCAGCTGCCAATATCGCTTATAACCTTTTAAAGGAAGTGGGTGAAATTGAATATATCGGCCCAATTCTTCTAGGTTTAGAAAAACCTGCCCATATTTTACAATTAGGTTCTTCGGTAAGGGAAATTTACAATATGACAGCCATCTCTGTTGTGGAGGCCCAAGAATAATAATTCAATTGCTTAAATTCCAGACAACCAGCTATTTCTAAGATTTAATTGCTCTTCACTAGGATTTTCAACCTCAATGATTCTAGGAGGGGCAATTTCTTCTAGAAATTCAAATTTTCCCTTTAATTCAATATTTTCGAATTCTCCTTTTGAATTTTTTCTAGCTACTATCATCCTTAAATCATCTCCTTCCTTTAAAGAAGATCTCAATATCCCAATATTTTCAGATATTTTATTTAAGTCCGCAGAAAAATCATTGACAGAAACTAGTTCATCCTTTGATTTTAAACCTAGTTTTTCTCCAATAGGATTCACTGCATTTTCTGAGGCAATTACGATTCTTGAAGTCTCAGAATTGACAGATATTCCTCTAAAATCAAAACCTAAATTGAATCTTTTTATTTTTTCGTTTGAACGCTCCACCTTAAAACCAATCCAATTCAACCAATCTTCTACGGGTAGGGGAGTACTTCCTTTTACATAGGTTTTGAAATAATCGCCAATTTCTTTTTGACCAGAAATATTTACGATTTCCTTAAATAATTGATTATCTACAAAGGATTGATTCATTCCATATTTTTTGGACAAATCCTGCATTAACCTTTGCGTTCCATATTCTCCATTACTAATTTTTCTTAAGGTTAAATCTAGGCCAAATCCTATTAAAGCACCTTTTTGATAAACATTTGCATATTCTTCCTTATACTTATCCAAAACTTTTTTACTCATTTTGGTAAAGGGCACCTTATCATTATACTGCAATAACATCGAGGAATTTTTATCCCAAATTTGCTCCATGAATAATTCATAATTTTTTGAATCTACCAGTTGAGCATGATGCGCAGCATATTCTGTTAAGCCTTCATACATCCATAAATGTTGGGACATCTTTGGTTTATTGAAGTCGAAATCACCAATCTCCTTAGAATGAATATTCAAAGGGGTAACTACATGGAAAAATTCATGTGCAGAAATATCCTTTATATCCTGACCTAATGTTTCAATAGTCCCCTCAGGCAAATAATAAAAAGAACTTTGTGAATGTTCCAATGCACCGTAAGAACCATTTTTTAGGTAATCAGATAATACAATTAAATAAGCATATTTATCAACCGGCAATTTCCCTCCTAAATATTCTTTTTGTATTTCTAACAAAGGTTTTAATTCTTCTGCAATTTGCTTAGAATTAATCATTTTGTTCGGTGAAAATGCAGAAACTAAAATTTTGGTTTCTGCAACATAAAATTCTGTGGTATCCGGAATGGAATACATAAGTGGAGAATCTACCAAACGGTGATAATTGGATTCCCTATAAATGTCTCGATTTTTATCATTTGATAAATTTTTCATCGAACTCGCCCCAATTAAATTGTCGCCATGAAGGACATTTACTTCCACAGCTTTATTTTCATACCCTTTGAAATAACCAAAAATACAATGGGTATTCAAGGCAAAAAGGGAATCCTTTTGGAAATTTGAACCCGCTGGTTCAAAAATATATTCACCCTTTATTTCAGGGCTATCCCATGAATCATCTACTTTGTAAGAGATTTTAGCCAAATTAATTGCTCCATTAATTGAATAACCGTTCTCGTCAATCTTTTTTGTCTTTAATTCTACTCCCTTTGAATCAAATGCCTTGAAATCTGATACATATCTGCCGAAATCATAATAGGCATAGGTTCCTGGTACCATTTTGGGAAAATAAAAAACAACAGAATTTTCTATGAATTGAGGATTTTCAACAATGACCTCTAATCGGTCATCCTCTAGTTGATTTAAATCAAGACTATATTTTACCTGAATTTGTGAAAACCCTGTAAAGGAAATCATCAATAATAATAATGTTTTTTTCATCTTATGCTTTAAAATTTATCGCCTCAAGTGGATTTAATTTGTCTAAATATCGGGTTGGTATTAAGGCAATCAAAATTACAAATAAAATTGTAAATAAATTGATTAATATTAAGGTATTTATTGACCAGCTTATAGGTACAAAAGACATATAATAAATGGATTCATTTAAGGGAATTAATTCAAATTCTGATTGAATAAAACATAAGCCTAATCCAATGATATTTCCTAAAATGATTCCTCGTATTAAAATGAAACCTCCATTCCACCAAAATATGTTTTTTAATTGACTTTGATTTGCCCCCATAGATTTAAGAATGCCGATCATTGGGATTCTCTCAATCATTAAAATATAAAGCGTTGCAACGATATTAAAACCAGCTACTACAATCAATAAACTGATTAAAATTAAAATATTTGTATCTAATAATTTCATCCAATCAAATAAGCCTGGGTAAATTTCTTCCATATCTCTAATCGAATAATTTGGGGGAATTAATTCTGAATTCGATGCAATAAATTCCTTGGAATTGATATTCTTTTTTAAATATATTTTTAAGCTACTTATTTTATTATCTTCAATTTTCAATGCCTTCCTTATCCAGGTTTTGGGTGCAAATGCCAAATTATTATCGATTTCCTCCAAATCTGTCTTAAAAGAATTTTCATAAATTAATTTTCTAGGAATTGGCCGATCTCCAATAAAATAAACAATAATTTTATCCTTTATTTTTGCTTTTAATATATTACTTAGGTTTTTGGATAGATAAATTCCTTCTTTTTTCTTCCATTCCGGAAATGTCTTCTCATCATAGGAAGATAGAATTATTCCTTGCATAGATTCATTCGAAATCAATAGGGAAGGACTTTCCACCACCTCTTCAATTCGTTCAATATTGGGGTTTTGACCTAATTTTTTAATAAATTCCTGATTATTGTCAAAAAATTCAGGAGCTGTTGTTTTTTGATCTACGAATAAGCTAATTTGAATTTCACCATTGTATTGGTATATCTTATTATAAATATTTTGCTGAAAACCTCTCAATACAGCAAAAGAAATAATCAAAAGACTCAAACCCAAGGCAATGGTTCCTATGCCAATTTTTGTAACATTCTTAGAGAAGGTTTGAGATTGGGTATTTCTTAATCTTTGTGCAATAAAAAGGGAAAATCTTTTTCCCATATAAAAACTTATTTAAATTGAGGAATTATTTACAAATTAAGTAAAATGGCCCGAATAATTCAATTTGCTATCCTGCTCTTTTTTATTTCCATGAATATTAATGGGCAATATTCTCCAGGGGCGGCCCAATTTGAGGAATATATTCCCCAATTAAAAAATAAAAATGTAGGGATTATCGTAAATCATACCTCATTGGTAGATAATCAACATATTTTGGATTTATTAATTGAAAAAGGTGTAAAGGTGAAAGTGATTTTTGCCCCTGAACATGGGTTTAGAGGAGAAGCAGATGCGGGGGCTAAAATCAATAATGAAAAAGATGAAAAGACAGGTTTGCCAATAGTATCCTTGTATGGTAGCCATAAAAAACCATTTCCTAAAGATTTAGAAGGAATAGATGTTTTAATTTTTGATATTCAGGATATTGGGGTAAGGTTTTATACTTATTCTTCTACCTTACATTATTGTTTGGAAGCCGCCGCAGAAAATCATATAGAATTCATGGTCTTAGATAGAGGTAATCCGAATGGTCATTATGTGGATGGGCCTGTTTTGGATAGAAAATTTTCTTCTTTTGTAGGATTAAATCCTATACCATTAGTTTATGGTTGTACCTCCGGAGAATTAGCCAACATGATAAATGGAGAAAATTGGCTAAAAGACGGAATTCAAGCTAATTTAAAAATTATAAAAGCAAAAAATTACCATTATGAGGATAGAATTCCTGTGGACGTTCCCCCTTCTCCAAATTTAAAAAATATTCATTCCATTGAATTATATCCATCCATATGTTTATTTGAGCCAACTGTTGTCAGTGTGGGTAGAGGTACGGATTATCCGTTTGAAGTAATTGGTAGCTCCTCATTTAAAATTGGGGATTATTCTTTTATCCCAGAATCAAAACCTGGAGCTTCTAAACCTGTATTTATGGGTGAAAAATGCTATGGATATGATTTAAGGAAGGTCAATTCAAGGGAACTTCATTTTAGTTTGAAATACCTTATGGAATTTTATGAAAAATCAGGATTAGAAGAAAAATTTTTTCTGAATCCAGCCTTTTTTGACAAACTAGCAGGAACAGACCAATTAAGAAAACAATTAATCGAAGGGAAATCGGAAAAAGAAATTAGGGATTCTTGGAAAGAAGATTTGGAAAAATATTTGCTAATTAGAAAGAAATATTTGCTTTATCCTTAATTTTTTTTCGCATCTTTGTAGCTTATTTCTTTGCAAAAACAGCCGATGGAAAAAATATTAATTCTAGATTTTGGTTCTCAAGTTACCCAATTAATTGCACGCAGAATCCGTGAGATTCAGGTATATTCTGAAATTGTACCCTTCAATAATGTTCCTGAAATTACGGAAGATATTAAAGGAATTATCCTTTCAGGTTCACCTTGCTCGGTAAGAGAAGAAGATTCGCCGAGATTAGATTTAGCACAATTTGGGAATTTGCCAATATTAGGAATTTGTTATGGAGCTCAATTTTTAGCCCATACACAAGGTGGTTTTGTAGAAGCGTCTGATACAAGAGAATACGGTAGAGCTATTTTAAATTCTACTCAGAGTAATCCATTGTTAAAAGGGATTTCGTCTGACTCCCAAGTTTGGATGTCTCACGGAGATACAATCACTTCTTTAGGCTCAGATTTTCATATCATTGGATCAACAGAAGAAGTTAAAGTAGCGGCATTTGCTCATAATTCGAAACAAATTTATGGTATTCAATTCCATCCTGAAGTTACCCATACTTCCGAAGGAAAAGAAATCCTTTCTAATTTTGTCCTAGGTATTTGTGGTTGTGAACCAAATTGGACTTCAGCTTCATTTGTAGAAACTACTGTTCAAGAATTAAAAGAAAAATTAGGCGAAGATAAGGTAGTTTTAGGTTTGTCTGGTGGAGTAGACTCCTCGGTAGCCGCCGCCTTATTGCATAAAGCAATTGGCAAAAATCTATATTGTATTTTTGTTGATAATGGCCTACTTAGATTAAATGAATTCGAAGAAGTATTGGCTTCTTATAAATCCTTCGGTCTAAATGTAAAAGGAGTAGATGCAAAGAACCAATTCTATTCAGCTCTTGCAGGACTTTCTGATCCAGAAGCAAAAAGAAAGGCAATTGGAAAAGTATTTATTGATGTTTTCGATCAAGAAGCCCATTTAATCGAAGATGTAAAATGGTTAGGACAAGGTACCATTTATCCAGATGTAATAGAGTCTGTATCTTTAAAAGGGCCATCTTCAACCATTAAATCTCATCATAATGTTGGTGGATTGCCAGATTTCATGAAATTAAAAGTGGTAGAACCCTTGAATACTTTATTCAAAGATGAAGTGAGAAGAGTAGGGGCTACATTAGGTATTTCCCAAGATATTCTAGGTAGACATCCATTCCCAGGTCCAGGTTTAGCTATCCGAATTTTAGGAGATATAACTGCTGAAAAAGTTTCCATTCTTCAGCAAGTAGATAATATTTTTATCAAAGGTCTAAAAGATGCAGGTTTATACGACCAAGTTTGGCAGGCAGGTGCGATGTTACTTCCCGTTCAGTCTGTTGGAGTAATGGGAGATGAACGTACTTATGAACGCGTAGTTGCATTGCGTGCGGTTACCTCCTTGGATGGTATGACAGCCGATTGGTGTCATTTACCTTATGAATTCCTAGCAAAAGTTTCTAATCAAATTATCAATAAAGTGAGAGGGGTAAATCGAGTTGTTTATGATATTTCCTCAAAACCTCCTGCTACCATTGAATGGGAATAAATAATATTTAAAATCATATTGACCGCCATTTCCATATCTTGTACAGAGACCCATTCTTCCTTAGAATGAAATGCATGTTCCCCTGCGAATAAGTTTGGACATGGTAAACCCATAAATGATAGTCTGGCCCCATCTGTTCCACCCCGAATGGCATGAATGCTAGGATTTAATCCTGTCATTTTAAGTCCGTATTCGGCTAATTTTTGGATATAAGGATATTCATTTAAAACATCCTTCATATTTCGATATTGCTCTTTTTGATCTATTGAAAAGGAGCAACCAGGATATTTGTTTACAATTTTTTCTGAAATTTCATGAATCAATGCTCCATAATTTTTCAGATTTTTTGTTTCAAAATCTCGTAAAATAAATTCTATCTTCGCTTCCTCAGCTGCTCCCTCTACATGTACAGGATGAATAAAACCCTCTAAACCTTCTGTTGCCTCCGGACTTAAATCTTTTGGTAATTCCTGTATGATTTCCGCAGCGATTTTTATTGCAGATTGTAATTTGCCCTTGGCAAGTCCTGGATGATAAGAAACCCCTTGTATTTTTAAAACTAGTCCATCCGCCGAGAAATTTTCAACTTCTAAATCTCCAGGATTTTCCCCATCAATCGTAAATCCGAATTTTGCCTGGAGTTTTTCAAGATTCACATGGTCTGCACCCCGACCAATTTCCTCATCGGGTGTAAATAAGGCATATACTTTTCCGTGAGGAAAATCCGGATTCTGACACATATAATTAAATGCATCCATGATTTCTGCCACTCCTGCCTTATTATCTGCACCTAATAAGGTAGTGCCACTCGCCGTAATGATATCATTTCCAATTTGAGATTCTAACTGGGGATGATTCTTTAATTTAATAATGATGGAAGGATCATCTGGTAATACTATATCTTGACCAGTATAGTTTGAATGAACTATTGGTTTTACATTTGAACCTGAACAATCCGGAGAAGTGTCCATATGACTACAAAAGAAAATAGGATCTATTGAATATTCTTGATTGGATTCTAAATAAGCATAAACATATCCATTTTCATCCAAATGAGCATTGGAAATACCCATTTCCCTCAATTCTTCCACTAATATTTTACCTAAATTCTTTTGTTTTTCTGTTGAAGGGACAGTCAAAGAATTTGGGTCTGAGGTAGTATCAATTTGTACATATCTAAGAAATTTATCCAAAAATGAATAAGAATAATT
>JBJOIA010000142.1:0-2641 GCA_046047395.1 Bacteroidota bacterium
TTTTAATTAAAAAAATAAATTACAGCAATTAATGATTTGGAATAATCCAGCATTTCCGATAAGACTTTGGAAGATATTTACTAAAGGAGTTATAATTCCGTCAATGCTTTGTAACATAGAAAGAATTTTTTCACTCATTGAAGTAAACCCAGAATTTAATGAATTTGTATTTAATTCTAATTGTGATATTAAGTCTTTATTTGATGAAGAATAAGAATTAAAAGCTGAAACATAACTATTGATTGCTGAGCTTACGCTTGTAAAATCAGGACTTCCTGAAGCTCCGCAACCAGAAGGATTAGTAGAGTATCTAGTACTGATTTGAGCTGCGGACCAGTCTCCATAAATTAAACAATTAGGATCTCCATTAGATTGACTTCCTGCAGAAGCTTTAACGTATCCGCTTTTACAATAGGTTAAATCAGTTGTCCAAAAATCTTTAGTATTACTTGAACATCCTTTTTGATAAGTAGGATTAGAATTATAATCAGTCCATGAATTAAATTGAATGAATTGATTAATTAAAGAATCAGTTCCTAAGGAGACATCAGTAGTTAGAGCAAAGTTAACCTTTAAAATTTCAAGGTTTTGATTAATAGTTTGGATTGCTATTGAGTTTTTATTTTCTTCAATTTGTTTTTTTGTGGTAACCAAAGTATTAGAAACATTATAAAGCATTTCTAAATTTTTAGTATTTCCTGATAAGCTATCACCAAAAGCCTCAGTTGCAAGATCACCATTTTCTAATTAATTAAAATTTAAATAATTAACAATTACTATTAAGGCAGACATTTAAATAGTTTCCAGCAGTCTTATCAGTGATAATGACAGGATTTGCATTACTTAGATTTTCAGTACTAAAAATAAAATTAAAAACTTGAACTCCATCTTTTCCAACAAATGAAATAACACCGAAAATAACTCCTAAAATGAAGATAACAATAGTAAGTAGTCCAAGGATAATCCAAAAGAAATGCAAGCAGAATCTAAAGCATTGAATCTTACAGCAGTAGGAAAAGAGGAACATGAAGATTATACATAAAGCAGAAAAACCTGCAATAGCTGCATAAACTGCTAAGAATCCATTTATTCCACTTTCGTTAATTTGAATTTGCTTTTTTTATTTAAATTTTAATTACAATATCACTCCAAGGAGATAGAACATCAGTTTCAATCTTAGTAAAAGAAGTTTCTAAAGGAGTAAGACTTGTAATGACTTGATTAAGAGAATCTTTTATTGGTTGAGAATACTTTGATATTTCTTTTGAATAAGATTTAGCTTGATCAATAAGTGTAATTGAAGCAGAAATTTTAAGATCAAATTCTTTATATATTGAATTAAGCAATGTTCCTGATTTTTGATAATCTCCTAAGTTAGAAATATAAAGAGGAGTAATAGTTGCTGATTTCTTTAAACTTGCTGCAGGATTTGTGTTAACTAAAGTTCTTGTACTAAATTGATTATAAAGTGAAGTTAAATTATTCTTAAAGATTTGAGGTTCAGTTTCAGTCCAAGAAGTATTGTTACTGAAGGCACTATTTGAGTTTTGAGATATTTTATCCAAAGCAGTAATGGTATTTTGCATTGTTGTTTTAATACCAGAAACACCAACCCATTTAGGTAAGACAGTTGTGTTTTGTCCATTGACAGTGTCATCGTAAAATTTGAAAAATTTACAGGCAACTGTATTAGTATCCATTGAAAATTGGCTTTTTTTATTTTAAATTATTTACGCTGAATAAACAAATCCAATAATACAGCAGATAATTGCTCCTATGAAACATATCAAAGAAATTAAGAAGGAAAAATTAGGGCAAAAGTCACCTTGACAGCAGCAACCTTTTTGACTACAGCAGCAGCAAGGACAACAGCAGCAGAAGAAATAAATAAACCAAGCTAATTATTTTAAAGATTAAATTACTTATGATTGTTATCGCGGCGAATATAATAAAAATAACCAAAGGGAGTGCTCTATCTATTATATAATCAGTTAGATCTTGTGTATTTGCTGTTTTGATAAAGCTTATTAATTTTTCCTAATTTAAAATATAATTAAAATAACTAATAAAAGTGTTTTTCCTTATAATAAAAGAAAAGAGAAAAAATATTTTTAAATTTAAATAAATTTACTGATTCCTTTGAACTAGATGAGTTATAATAAAAATTGGTAGGAACATTACTAGAGGTTTGATTTACAACAGTATCATTAAGTGCATCTAAAGCAATTTTTGCATATCCAGTAACATTTGCTTTAGAACAAAAATTTTCCAATTGACTTCTATTATACGCTAAGTTTCTTGACGCAAGAATCTTAATCAATTAACTAAAATAAATACTCTTATCTGATTAAGATTTTCCTGCGCATTTTGCATTCCATAAAATACAGCAGTGATTGTCGTAAGTGCAATTAAAAGTTGTGTAACTTGCTTTAATTTCATTTATCTATATTATTAAAAATAATAATTAGTTGTTTATATTTCCTTTTATAAAATTTATAATTTAATCTAATTTATTCTATCAATTTATACTATATTTAAAACAAAAAAATACTTAAGTCTTGGGGATTGGGGATTGGGGATTGGGGGAGTGGGGAGTTGGGCCAAACCCCAAAACCCCAAACCCAAAACCCCAAAACCCAAA
>JBJOIA010000143.1:0-4617 GCA_046047395.1 Bacteroidota bacterium
GAAAGGGATAACCTTGTATACTTCCATCATAATTAAATTCTAATTGGATGGAATTTTCTCGAATTTCTTTTACTGAAAAAATAGATTGGTCGATAAAGCCATGAATGGCATTATTTAAATCAGTTTCATTTATTTTTAATTGGTAATTTTTCCCTAAAAATGAATAATTTCCATTTCTTACCCGGTTTTGAAAAGGAAAAAGAAACGAACTAGGATGAAAGGGATTGTTTTTTAATTCATATTTATCAACATCTGGAATTTCAATCATTTCTTCTAAATTCCCATCAAGAAGTTTTTTATAAGAGATTAGACCAGCACCTGCATCGGGATTAATTGTTATGGATTCATTTCTGGAGTTTTTTAAAGTAATATGATTATATCCCATGCTAATTTTTCTTATTATTTTAAAATTAATTAATTTGAACGAATTAGTTCTTTCTAAGCCTTATGAAATCTATAAATTTTCTTTTATTCGGTATTTTATTTCCTTTTTTTTGTTTTAGTCAATCTAATTCACCCTTTGGATTAACCGTAGAAAATATTCGAATGCCAAAAAATGCAATGATCAATGATTCAAATCCAGAATTTGGTTGGTTAGTGCCAAATGATATTCCTGAACAAAAAGCCTATCAAATTTTAGTTTCTTCTACTATTAAAGGAATTAAAAATTATAATGGGGATCGATGGGATTCAGGGATGGTGAATTCTTCGGAATCAGCCGATATTTCTTATTCAGGAAATGATTTAGTTCCGAACAAGGAATATTATTGGAGATTAAGAATTTGGGATGAAAAGGGGAATTCCTCGCCTTATTCAGAAATTCAATCCTTTAAAATTACCGGAAGAAAGGATTTGATTTCCTCTACGAATATTTTTCAAGTTGAAAGGATTCCTCCAAAAATCAAAAAAGTAATTGAAAATAATATTCAATTTTTTGATTTTGGGAAAGCTGCATTTGGGACAATCCAATTAGTCTATAATGCAAAAGAGGATGGAGAGATATTGATTCGATTGGGGGAGCAGCTCAAGGATGGAAAAATAAATTTACATCCTGGGGGAAATATTCGAACAAAGGAAATTTTTCTTTCTGTAAAAAAAGGTAAAAATTCCTATCAATTAAAAATACAGCCAGATGAAAGAAATACTCGTTCAATGGCAGTTCGAATGCCAGAGGAATTCCCTATAATTCTTCCTTTTCGTTATTGTGAAATTGAAGGGGCTGAGCCTATTAGAAAGGAGGATATTTTTCAAGAGGCTTATTTTAGTTATTTCGAAGAAAATCAGTCTGATTTTTTTAGTTCCGATACGGTATTAAATCAAGTTTGGGAAATTTGTAAATATACTATGAAGGCAAGTTCGTTTTCTGGTTATTATTTAGATGGCGATAGGGAAAGGATTCCCTATGAGGCAGATGCTTATATTAATCAATTAAGTCATTTTAGCACGGATAGAGAGTATATGATTGCTAGAAAGACTTTGGAATATTTCATGGATAATCCGACTTGGCCTACTGAATGGCAATTGCATGTAGCAATGATGTTTTACCAAGATTATTTATATACGGGCAATTCTGAATTAATTGAAAAATACTATCAGGATTTAAAGTATAAAACCTTGATGGATTTGCGAAGAGAGGATGGCTTAATTTCAGTTTATTCAGTAAATAATACTCCTGAATTTCGTGCAAAATTAGGATTTAAGGATCCGAAGGCTAGCATTAGAGATATTGTAGATTGGCCACCGGGAAATAAATCAAGAAATGGAAAAGAATTGGATTTGAATATTGATGGAGAGAGGGATGGTTATGAATTTACTGAGATTAATACGGTTGTCAATGCTTTTTTCTACCATAATATGGAAATTATGAGAGAATTTGCCAAATTATTAGAAAATAAATCGGATGAAAAATTATTCGAAGAAATTGCTAAAAAGGTAAAAGAGAGTATTAATTCGAAATTATATGATGAAGAGAATCAGCGGTATGTTGATGGTGAAGGAACGGACCATGCTTCTTTGCATGCGAATATGATGGTTTTAGCATTTGATATTGTGCCAGAGGAAAGGAAGAAAGCAGTAGTAGATTTTATTAAAACTAGAGGGATGGCTTGTAGTGTTTATGGTTCACAATATTTGTTGGAGGGCTTATATAAAGCCAATGAACCAGATTATGCCTTGGAATTGATGACTGCTAAGCATGATCGATCTTGGTGGAATATGATTGCTGTAGGTTCAACCATGACTTTAGAGGCTTGGGATGAAAAATATAAGCCCAATTTGGATTGGAATCATGCATGGGGTGCTGCACCTGCCAATATTATTGTTCGTCATATGTGGGGAATTCAGCCCATGATTCCTGGAGGAAGAATGATGAAAATTAAACCTCAAATGGGAAATCTACAAAATGTAAAAATTCTTGCACCTACCATTCATGGCGGTATTGAAGGGGTATATAAGAATTTAGGGGAAGGACAATTATCTTTTGATTTCTCTATTCCGGGAAATGTGGAAGCGAAATTATTTTTATTACAGCTCCATCCCAAAAAAATTGTTTTGAATGGGAAGGAGATAGAAAATAACAATTGGAATAATTTAGTAATGAAATCTGGAAAACATCAATTAAAAGTTTTCGTAAATCCCTAAGCTAAATAAGGCAAAATCATATTTTACAGGATCTGAAGGGTCCAATCTTTTAAGGTTATTAGTCAATTCTACTGCCATTTTCCAATTGGTAGGTCCTTGGCTAACTAGCTTAAATTCTGCTGCTACGCGGTGTACGTGTACATCTAATGGACAAACCAATTGGTCAGGACGAATATTATTCCATAAACCAAAATCTACGCCATTCGAATCCTTTCTTACCATCCAACGCAGGTACATGTTTAAACGTTTGCAAGCAGAATTCTTATTGGGGGAGGCAATATGCTTTTTTGTTCGATTTAAATAATATTCTAAACTGAAAAAATATTGATAAAAATGATTTAAATGATTTTCTGTATTCTCAAATTTTGAAAAATTCCCATGTAAAAAAGCATCTTCTAAACTAGAATGATTTGAATAATGAAATTTTAGAAATTCTAAAAAATAAAGAGTATCTGGGAATTGAAAGGTCCGATGTTTGAAATTTTCAAATTTTTTTAAATCAGTTTCCTGGTGATTGAGGATAAAATCATGCGGTGCACCATCCATCAATTCTATCAATTTTTTTCCACTATTTATGATCGTGGAACGTTGGCCCCAAGATAATATTGAAATCCAAAAACCCATGATTTCAATATCTTGTTTTTTGGTAAAAAGGTGAGGAATTGAGATGGGGTCAGATTCAATAAATTCCGGTTGGTTATATTTTTCAAATTTTGCTTCTAATAATTGGCCTATTTTCTGCTTCATTTACGCACAATTCTTGAAATGAAGTTTGAAATTAATGAAAAAAACCAAACAATGAAGGTAACAATTAAAGAGAAAAGTGCAATAAAAGGGTATGAAAGAGTGAACATTATTTCAAAAATAACATTGCTAAATGTAATGGGTCTTTTTTTTCTTGGCATAATTAAGGTAATAAATATGAGGTCTCAACACGAATTCTTTTGTCGATAGCATTTAATTTTTCAAATGCCTTTGAGGAAATTTTAATAATCGTTTTTGAGCCATTATTGGGAAGTTTTCCAACTACTTTTACCCAAATACTTTCTTTATTTGCGAGATTAGTAACTAAAATTGAAGTGCCTACTGGTGCGGTTTGGTGTAGAGCCAAGAATTTTCCTGAATTATCTGGAACTTCAATTAGTTCAGCTATACCAATTTCCACTACTTTTTTATCCTTAAATTTTTCAGAAATTGAATTCGATTCCGCAACCTCAGTAAATTTCGAAGGATCCTCAACGATTAACTTTTGTCCTGGACTTAATTTATCAATACTTAAATTATTCCAATTTCGAATTTGTTGCATGGTTACATTATATAGATTCGCAACAGTTAGTAGTCCTTGATTGGCCTCCACTAGATGAGTTTTTGGACCTGAATTGGCTTTTTCTTCTTCTTTTTCTTGTGGGGACTTAATCACCACTAATTCCGTTTTTTTCTCTTCTAAATAATGTAAAGGAATGAATACGATGTCACCTTCTTTAAGCGGAATTTCAGTGAATTCGTTGAATTTTTTAAATTCAGCAAAGGAGATATTATATTTTTGCAAAACATTGAATAAGGTTTGGTTAGGATCCACCTTGTATACAAGAAAGGTTATATTGTTTTCTTTTTTTAGGCCGAGTGAGTCTAATCCATTTGCTTTAGCAGTTTGAAAACCAAAGCAAAAAATACTTATTAAAATGATATTCTTAAGATATTTCATAAACTTTCAATTCATTTTTGTTTTTGATATAAACCAAAAAGTTTTGATAAACCTGAAACGTAAGATAACCTAGTTTCTTATTTTCAATTAATTCATCTTTCAAAAGAATTCTGAAATTTTTATCTGTTACTAAAATACAATTCTTTTTCTGATCACCACAAATATAATAAGAAAATATGACCTTATTTTCCAATTCTAGATATTCAATTGCGTGGTCAATACATATATTCCATTTATTCACAAAAAAATCTTCAAACGATTTGAAATATTTG
>JBJOIA010000144.1:0-2830 GCA_046047395.1 Bacteroidota bacterium
TTTTCTTTTTTATAAATACTTACTAAAACCAATCCTACTACCGCCAAACTGCTGGATACCCATAAAAAAGCATTCGGTGCAATTTTATCCGATAAGATTCCTGCAACTGCCGGTACCAATACTCCTCCAAATATCTCCCCAACCCCTGCAATTAGGCCCATCGCTTTCGACTTTAAATGCCCCGGAACTGCCTCCAAGGGTAATACTGCCGCTGCCAAGGGAATCGTGCCCATCATAAAATACGTGATAAATAATAAAGGTAAATAATAACCCGTACCAGAAAAATATTGAACAACCATCGGATAAAATGCCCCTATGGCGATGACAACCAATAATACCGGCTTTCTTCCAAATTTATCCGATAATCCCGGAACTAAAATCGAAGAAAATAAACTCGATATTCCCAGTATTCCCATGGTTTTTCCCATTGTATCCTCCGACATCCCCACGGTATTCACAAAATAATCTGAAATAAAAGGTAAGGTGCCAAACCACCAGCCAAATATACAACAGGCAATTCCCATCGCTATTGGAATATTTTTATATCGTAATAATTCCTTGAAATCCCCTTTTTCTTCCTTTTTCTCCCCTTTCACAGCTTCTGTGGTAGATTTTCGTATGGTAAAATAAAAGATTAAGCCAAATAGCAATCCTGGCACCCCAGCTATATAAAAGGCTTGTCGCCATCCCATATTCTGAGCAATTTCTACCAATAATACCGGAGCTATGATCGAGCCAAATAAGGCCGAGCCAACCGCCTGTAATATGCCTGAATTCAATCCTAATCTATTCGGTGAAGATTCCTTCTCCACAAAACTCTGTGCCATGGGTACAATCGGTCCTTCCGCAATTCCCATAATCACCCTCGCCAATAATAATACCCCAAAACTCATAGCTAATCCTGATCCAAAAGAGGACAAAGAAAATACCACAATCCCTACAAAAAATACCAAGCGTTTTTTGTTTTTATTCTCCGCAAAGGCCGTGGTAAAATAACTCGACAAGGCCCATGCCAATGCCAAACCGCCTGCCAAAAGTCCAATTTGCGTATTGTTTAAATCCAAATCCTTTTTTACAAACGGAATTAGAAAATTTAGAGCAAGTCGGTCAAAGAATATACAACCGAAAATTAGGGCCATGAGCCCTACAACATAATTTTCATACGATTTTTGATTTTTCATAGTTCTAGGTTTTTCTTATATTGAAAAGGGGTAAGTCCGGTATTATTTTTAAAAAATCGACTAAAATTACTGGGATTTTGTTTTAATAATTTTTCCCCAATTTCAGCCAATGATAAATTTGAATAATTGATTAAGGTTTTAATTTCTAATATCAACATCTCATTTAATTTCTCCTGTGATGATATTCCCAATATTTGCTTGCAACATTTATTCAAATGATTCGGAGTAATATTCAATTTTTCCGCAAATTCAGTCACCTTATTAATTTCATAAATATGCTTCGATAATAATTCTAAATAGGTCTGCACAATTTGGTGCGCCATGGTTTTAACCGGTATTTTTTGGATTTTCTGCTTCGAAATTTCTTTTAATATGATTAAAATATAATAAACCGCTTCCTCCTCATCAAATGAATTCGAATGATAGATTGTCATTAAATGTTCACATAAAACATTTATTCGATTAAAAGATTCCTCATTGAAATCAATCACCGGATTAATAAAAAAATCCAAAATCTCAAATTTGTTCAAAGCGAAATCTTGCTTGTATTTTTCAAATAATTCAGGTGAAAAATGAAGATAAAATCCCTCAATATCCTCCGATATCGAATGATGTTCTGTTATTTGAAAGGGCGGTAAAACAAATATCTGTCGTTCATTTACCCGATATTTTACTAATCCCTTCGTTCTTTCAGAATGCCCCTTTCTTACAATAAATAAATCTATGACCTTCTTTCTATGAGGTGGTATTGGGAATTGCATGACCGACAAAACCTCTTCGATTCGATTGATATGAAAATTTTCGGATAAATGCTTGAATGGAAAATCTAAAGAAATATTTCCCACGTGGAATTTAAATAATTCCTCTTCATTGGTAAGCGTGGTAATATTTTTATTTTCTTTCATCTATTAAATCGGAGCGGTTAAGGCTCCGGCTGTCATTCCCATTAATTTTCCAGGATTGGCATCTGCAGGTAATTCTTCCCCTTTAAATTGCATCAATTCCCATTTTCCCAGGGTTTCAGATGCTTCTACCACCATATTGCATCTTCCCAATCTCCTTTCCATAAATCTCTTGAATGCCTCTTGTATTGTCGAAGAATTTTCAATTTCTTCCGTCAAAACTACAGCATCCTCAATGGCCAAAGCTGCCCCTGATCCCAATTGTGGTATCGTTGCATGTGCGGCATCACCTAATATAATAATATCCCCCTTATGCCAGTTTCCTGGTATTTTTAAGGTTTCTAAAGGACGATAATTGACCAATTTCGCATCAGTTATCTGCGGAATTAAAGATTGAACCAATTCAATCGGATATTCTCTTAAATAATTCTGTAACATGGGTACCAATTGTTCTTCCTTTAAACTAGGATCTTCTCCTTCAGTAGTCACCACAAACATATACATGGTCTCTTCTGTCATCGGAATCAATCCTACCTTGGATTTTTGTCCGAAAAATATCATACCTGTTTCCAGCGCCTTCGGACGAGGGAAGGAATATCTCCAAACGGAAAGTCCTACGTATTCCGGTTTAAAATCGCCAAAAGTCATTTTTCTAACCTTGGAATTTACTCCATCTGCACCAATGACTAGGTCATAATGTTTTTTTGTACCGTTGGTTAGAACGACATCTACCCCATTTTCCAATTG
>JBJOIA010000145.1:0-18349 GCA_046047395.1 Bacteroidota bacterium
TTAACGAAGAGGAAAATTTCAGGTTTATTGATCAAGGCAAGCATGGAGAAACAATTGTATTACTTCATGGCCTTTTTGGGGCTTTAAGCAATTGGGAAGAAGTAATTAATCGTTTTTCCCAAAATTACCGTGTCATAATACCAATTCTACCTATTCTTGAAATGCCTTTGAGAGAGGCAGGATGCGTAGGCCTGACAGATTTCTTGGAGTCTTTCGTAGATTATTTGAAACTAGATAAGTTTTCTTTAATTGGAAATTCATTGGGTGGACATATTGCATTGATTTATACCCTTAGACATGAACATAAGGTAGAACGATTAATTTTAACTGGATCATCTGGTTTATTTGAAAATCAAATGGGAGGTTCATATCCAAGAAGAGGCAATTACGATTTCATCAAAGAGCGCGTAGAGTATACCTTTTATGACCCTAAAACAGCCACGAAAGAGCTTGTTGATGAGGTTTTTGAAATTACCAACAATACAGAAAAAACCCTTAGAATCATTGCTATTGCCAAGTCTGCTCAAAGAAATAATATGGCAAAGGAAATCGTAAAAATTAATAAACCAACCTTATTAATTTGGGGATTAAACGATACGATTACACCTCCTGAAGTTGCACATGAATTCAATTCTTTAATCAAAGGTTCTGACCTTTACTTTATTGATAAATGTTCACACGCCCCCATGATGGAAAGGCCGAAAGAATTTAATGATATTTTAGAAAAATGGCTGGTTCAAAACCCGGTTTAAAATGAAAGTTTCAGAAAATTTATCGAACGAATTATTAACCCTTGACATTCAGGATTCAATGGAAGATATCCTAAATGACTTGATAGATTTTCCCTTTCAATTTATTTCCATCCTCGATAATGGAATTTGGCTAGGAAATATTTCCCGAAATCGATTCTCTAAAATTCATACAAAAAATTGGGTTGAAGAAATCAAAAATGAATTAAACTCCTTTAAATTGGATGAGGATGAAGATATTTTAGCTTCTTTACCCCTATTTGAAAATTCAGAAATGGATTTAATTCCAGTAATCAATGAAATGGGAAAATGGATTGGTTATTTTGAGTTGAATCAATTAGGAAAAAAATTGGTCCACACCAATATTGGTAATCCCAATGGAGGTATAATAAAAATTGCATACAGTCCTGATAGACATGATATTACTTCTATTACAAGAATCATAGAAGAAAACAAAGCTAATATTGTTAGACTTTTTCAAACAAAAAAAGAAAACAGTTTCGGGATTAACTCAACCCTTATCATCATTCAAATTGAATCTTTACAATTTGAAAAGATTGTAAAAAATCTAGAAAGGCATGGGTATATTATTGAGAAAGCCTTTACTTTCAATCAAGAAAATAATTCTGTAGAAGCAGACAATTTCAATCATTTAATGAAATTTTTAAATATTTAAGTTTGAATAAGAATATTGCCCTTCACGGAAAAAAAATTGAATCAAATTCAATCAATCAATTAAAAGAAATTCTAGACAGTTTTATTTCTTTTCAAAATAATTATTGGGTTTCAAAAGAGTTTTATTCTGATTTAAAGGAAAATAAGATTCTACCTGATTCCTTCCAACCTTTACAGAATGAAGGAGATTTAAATAAAATCGATATGTTTTGGTCGATTGGTGGGGATGGAACCTTTTTGGAGACAGTTTCAAAAATCGGGGGACGAGATATTCCTATCCTTGGAATTAATATGGGTAGATTAGGATTTTTGGCAACCTTATCTCCGAATGATTTAACGAATGGAATTGAAGAGATAAAAAATGGAAATTTCACTATTGAATCTCGTTCAATGATTGAGGTTGAATCCGATTTAGAACCATTTTGGGAAAATAATTTTGGTTTAAATGAAGTAGGAATCATGAAAACGGATACCTCATCCATGATTAATGTAAAATCTTATTTAAATGGGGAATTTTTAAATAATTATTGGGCAGATGGATTAATTATTGCAACTGCAACAGGCTCAACGGCCTACTCTCTTTCTATCGGAGGGCCCATTATTCTACCCACTTCTGACCATTTTATCATTGCACCGATGAGTCCGCATAACCTTACGGTAAGACCAATTGTCATCCCCAATGATGCGGAATTAAAATTTGAAATTTCTTCCAGATCGAATAATTTCCTTCTTTCCTTAGATTCTCATTCAAAAGTTATGGAAAGCACGAATACCATTACAGTAAGAAAGGGAAAATATTCAGCAAAAATCATTAAAATCCCAGGTGATAATTTCTTTAAAACCTTAAGAAATAAATTGCATTGGGGACTCGATATGCGAAATTAATTAGGATTTTCCCAATTCCTTTTTCCATTCAGACAATTTCAATAAAGCTTCAATTGGGCTCATAGAATTCACATCCAGTTCATTCAAATCCTCTTTTATTTTTTCCAATTCCTTTGGGATAGCGGCATCGAAAATACTAAGCTGGTAATTGTTTTTAGGCATATTTTTTAAACTATCTACCCTTTCATCCAAGCTATGCTGTTTTTCTAAATTTCGAAGGATTTCATGGGCACGCAAAACTAAAGGAGTTGGCATACCTGCCAGCTGGGCTACATGAATACCAAAGCTATGGGCAGAACCACCTTCTAATAATTTCCTCATAAAAATAATTTTCCCTTGAACCTCCTTAACGGAAACGTGGAAATTTTTGATTCTTGGAAAATCATTCGTCAGCTCATTTAATTCATGGTAATGGGTGGCAAATAAGGTTTTTGCCTTAAATTTCGGATGATTATGCAAATATTCTGCTATAGACCAAGCCATTGAAACCCCATCATAGGTGGAAGTTCCTCTTCCTATTTCATCCAATAATACCAAGGATCTGTTCGATAAATTATTCAAAATAGCAGCGGTCTCAGTCATTTCAACCATGAAGGTAGATTCTCCTTTACTCAAATTATCTGATGCTCCCACCCGGGTAAATACCTTATCTACAATTCCAATTTTTGCATTTTTCACTGGAACGAATGAACCAATTTGAGCCATTAAAACAATGAGAGCGGTTTGCCTCAATAAAGCAGATTTACCAGCCATATTTGGACCTGTAATCATTATTATTTGTTGAGACTCATTATCCAAATAAATATCATTTGGAATATAAGCCTCTCCATGGGGCAATTGTCTTTCAATTACAGGATGTCTTCCTTGTTGAATATCGATACTTTCAGAATCCGATAATTCTGGTTTTACATAATTATTTTCTAAAGCTACTTTAGCAAATGAGCCCAGAACATCCAAAGTTGAAATTCCTTGTGCATTTAATTGAATATGGGGTAGATATTCCAAGGCCTCTTCTACCAATTCATGAAAAACCTTATATTCTAAATTTGCTAATTTATCCTCTGCATTTAAAATTTTCTCCTCATAGATTTTCAATTCCTCGGTAATATATCTCTCTGCATTTACAAGGGTTTGTTTTCGAATCCATTCTTGGGGCACTCGATCTTTATGGGCATTAGTAACTTCAAGATAGTACCCAAAAACCTTATTAAAATTAATTTTCAATGAACTAATTCCTGTAGCATTAATTTCTCTTTCCAATAAATTAGCTAAATATTCTTTCCCATTATTGGCTAAATCTAATAATTCATCAATATCCTGATTATAACCATATTTTACCATTCCTCCTTGGTTGGAAACGATTGGCAAATCCTCTCTTAATGCTGAATCAATATGATCTACCAAGGCCTGACAGCCATGCAATTGATCTCCCCATTTTTTAATAGTAGGAGAACTAGAATTTCCAAGGAGATTTTTAAGTTCTGGTATTTGTTTTAAAGCTTTTTTTAATTGAAGTAATTCCCTTGGATTGATTCTTTGTGCTGCTACTTTTGAAATCAATCTTTCTAAATCTCCCACAGGCTTTAATAGGTGAATTAATTTATCCAATAAATCTTTATTCTCATAAAAAGATTGAACACCCTTTTGGCGGTCAATAATTGGATCTAGGTCTTTGAGTGGTAATACCAACCATTTTCGCAATAATCTTGCCCCCATAGGAGTGACAGTCTCATCCAGTAAATCAATCAATGGCACACCTCCCTCTGCCGAAGGGGCAATAAGTTCAAGATTTCTTATGGTAAATCTATCCAACCATACAAACCTCTCCTCCTCTATGCGTTGGATAGCGGCAATATGACTTATATTTTTATGTTCCGTTTCTTCCAAATAATGCAAAATCATTCCAGAAGAAATAATTCCTTCCTTCCAATCTTCAATTCCGAAACCTTTTAAATTTTGTGTTTTAAAATGTTGAGTAAGCTTTGGATAAGCAAAATCAAAAGTACAAATCCATTCCTCCAAAGTAAAAGTTGAATACTGATCTCCTAACCAGGAATTAATTTCATTTCTAAATTTCTTTGGGATTAATATTTCTGAAGGAAGGAAACTTTGAATTAATTTTTGAACATAATTCAAATAACCCTGAGTAGAATAAAACTCTCCTGTGGAAATATCTAATAAAGACAAACCATAAATGGACTTTTCATCCATTTTAATTACTGAAATGGCGGCTAAATAATTATTCTTTTTATTGTCTAAAACTTGGTCATTAAAGGAAACACCTGGGGTGACCAATTCTGTAACTCCCCGTTTAACAATCCCCTTTACGGTGGCAGGATCTTCCAACTGGTCACAAATCGCTACCCTTTGTCCAGCACGAACCAATTTTGGTAAATAATTATCGAGGGAATGATGTGGGAAACCCGCTAAATGATCATCTGCATTTCCATTGTTTCGTCTTGTTAGGACAATCCCCAAAATTTTAGAAGCTTTTACAGCATCCTCTCCGAAGGTTTCATAGAAATCTCCCACCCTAAACAATAACATTGCTCCAGGGTATTTCGCCTTGATCTGATTATATTGTTTGGCTAAAGGAGTTTCCTTTTTCCCTTTAGATTTCCCTTCATTTACCGTTTGCTCCTCCAAAATTATTTGATTTAAAATTCGAAAATTAAAGTTAGTAATTTAGAAAAATTTTTCCTAAGTTTAAAATTCTTAAAACCTAATAAATCTTATGATAAACCGTGACATTTACATCAAGGCTCAACAAGAGATTTTTGATGTAGTAATTGTAGGTTCCGGTGCCGGAGGAGGTATGGCAGCCCATATCTTAGCCAATGCTGGAGCAAAGGTATGTATCCTTGAAGCAGGCCAACCCTTTGACCCTGCTGATCCCAAAAACATCACACAACTAAAATGGCCATATGAATCTCCGCGTAGAGGGGCTAGTACTAAATTTAGAAATTTTGGAGATTTTGACGCAGCCTATGGAGGCTGGGAATTAGATGGTGAACCTTATACCAATGGGCCTGGCTCTGATTTTGGCTGGTTTAGATCCAGAATGGTAGGAGGAAGAACTAATCACTGGGGAAGAATCTCCTTACGATTCGGACCGGATGATTTTAGAAGAAAAAGTATTGATGGACTAGGCGATGATTGGCCTATAACCTATGATGATATTAGTCCATACTACGATAAAGTAGATAAAATGTTAGGGGTATTTGGCACCAATGAGGGAATTCCAAATAATCCGGATGGTCATTTCCTTCCTCCTCCTAAACCGCGTCTTCATGAATTATTTATTACCAAGGCTGCAAGGGAAATCGGCATTCCGGTTTATCCTTCAAGAATGTCTATGTTAACTAAACCAATCAATAATTCAAGAGGAAAATGTTTTTATTGCGGACAATGTGGAAGGGCCTGTATGGCATATGCAGATTTTTCAGCATCTTCTTGCTTGGTAAAACCAGCTGTTGAAACGGGAAATTCCACCTTATTGACCTATGCCATGGCGAGAGAGGTATTAACCGATCCTGCCACTGGAAAAGCAACCGGCGTTTCTTATGTAAACACTCTGGATATGCAGGAATATACAGTAAAAGGAAAAATTGTTGTATTAGCTGCCTCCACTGGTGAAACTGCACGTCTTTTATTGAATTCTAAAAGTTCTCGCTTCCCGAATGGATTAGCAAATTCTTCCGGCGTGGTTGGAAGATATATTAACGACTCTACCGGAGCCTCACGTTCTGGCATTATCCCTGCCTTATTTGATAGAAAAAGATATAATGAAGATGGTGTTGGTGGTATGCACGTTTATACACCATGGTGGTTGGATAATAAAAAATTAGATTTCCCAAGAGGATACCATATTGAATACGGTGGTGGAATGGGAATGCCTCATTACGGTTTCGGATGGGGAATTGAAGGATTAAATGGAAATGAGAATTATACCCGAGATGGTATGAGAAAAGCAGCTGGTGGGTATGGAGCTACCTTGAAGGAAGATTATCGTCGATTCTATGGGGCTTATGTTGGTTTTGCCGGCCGAGGAGAACCTGTTGTAAGAGAAGATAATTATTGTGAAATTGATCCAAATGTGGTTGATAAATTTGGTATTCCTGTTTTGAAATTCCATTATAAATGGTCTGATTACGAAATTAAGCAGGCTAAACACATGCAGGATACTTTTGAAGAACTTATTCATGCAATGGGAGGTACACCTCTAGGAAATAAACCAGGTCCTGAAAACAATTATGGATTAGCAGCTCCTGGAAGAATTATTCACGAAGTAGGCTCGGCACGTATGGGAAATGACCCTAAAACTTCCGTTCTAAACAAATACTGCCAGGCACATGATGTGAAAAACTTATTCGTTGCAGATGCATCACCTTTTGTTTCACAAGGAGACAAAAATGCTACTTGGACTATCTTGGCCCTAGCCATGAGAACAGCAGAGTATATTGTAGATCAAAGAAAGAAAGGAAACATTTAAATTATGAAAAGAAGAGACTATCTTAAAAATATTGGATTAAGTACCCTCGGAATGGCTGTACTAAGTCCGGATATAAAAGCAGCAGAAAGTTTAGAAAACTTTACTGTAGAAGGTCTGGTAACAGATGATGATATTGTTATTCCACCAGGCAGAACCCTTCCAGAGGCCATTCATGATGCAAAATTAATGAAGGAAAAATTCTTTAATGATCATGAATTAAAAACTTTAGAAGTACTTTCTGATTTAATAATTCCTGCTGATGGAGGACATGGAGGGGCAAAGGATGCTAAAGTAAACGAATTCATCGAATTCATGGCAAAAGATAATCCTTCCTTCCAAACACCTTTGAGAGGAGGAATGAAATGGTTAGACAGAGAATCTCAAAAAAGATTCTCCAAAAACTTTATTGATTTATCGGATAAACAAAAATTCACTATTGCAGATGACATTGCTTATCCGGAGGAGGCCAAACCTGAATTTTCACAGGGTGTAGCATTCTTTAGTTTAATGAGAAATCTTACAGCCTCTGGATATTTCACTTCAAAAATTGGAATTGAATATATTGGATATAAAGGAAATGTTCCAAATGAATGGGAAGGGGTGCCAAAAGATGTATTGGCTCAGTATGGTTTTACTTCAGATGATATCCGTTAATAAATATTTATTATGAAATTATTTTTAAGTTCTATTGCCTTTGCTTCTGTAATATCTTTTTTTGGAATAAATACTTCCAATAATAATGGACCAAAAGATGCAGAAAAAAATTTTACAAATTATTGCTCATCTTGTCATGGTGAACGCGTTGTTGCATTTGTAGATAGAAAATGGGTACATGGAAATTCAAAAGAAGAAATTATAAAAAGTATCTCAAATGGCTATTCAGATGCGGGTATGCCAGCTTGGAAGGAGGTTTTAAAACCTCAAGAAATTGAAGATTTAGCCGATTTAATTGTTTCAAAATTAGGCTCTGTTGAACAATATCAATTCGAAGATAAGGTTACTAGCAACCATTTTTCAACCGAAAAAATTAAGGTAGTTTTAGATACAATTGCTGCCGGCCTAGATTCTCCTTGGGGAATGGCCCAATTACCAGATAATTCTTTCTTGATTACTGATCGTGCAGGAAAACTTTATCATGTAGATCAAAATCAAAATAAAACTGAAATAAAGGGAATACCTGATGCCCTTTCAAGAGGCCAAGGTGGGGTCTTAGACCTGGTTCTTCATCCTAACTTTAAGGATAACGGCTGGATTTATATGTCCTATTCCAAACATAAAAAAATCGATGGAGTTGAGAATACTGCCACTGCAATTGTACGTGGACATATAAAAAATAATCAATTTGTGGATCAAGAAGAACTTTTTGTATCGAGTCCATTCACTAAAACTTATCACCATTTCGGTTCACGAATTACCTTCGATAGAGCAGGTAAAATGTATTTTAGTGTAGGTGAAAGAGGAATGGAAAAGGTATTTCCACAAGGAACTGATAATGATAATGGTAAAATTCATCGTTTAAATGACGATGGATCTATCCCTTCAGATAATCCTTTCGTCGGAAAAGACCCAGAAAAATTTCATCAAAGTATTTATTCTTATGGACAAAGAAATCCTCAGGGGTTGACGACGAATCCATTTAATGGTGAAATATGGGAAACCGAACACGGTCCGAGAGGCGGAGATGAACTAAACATCATTCAACCAGGTAGAAACTATGGTTGGCCTGTTATTTCCTATGGAATTAATTATAATGGTAAACCCATTACGGATATTTCTTCAAAAGAAGGTATGGAACAACCCCAACATTATTGGATACCTTCCATTGCTCCTAGTGGACTGACTTTTGTAAGCTCTGATAAATACCCTGCTTGGAAGGGAAATTTAATGGTAGGCTCCTTACGATTTAAATATTTAAATCGTTGTGAAATCCAAAATGGAAAAGTAATTCATGAAGAAAAATTATTCCCTAATTTAGGAAGAATGAGAAATGTCATACAAGGACAAGATGGATACCTTTACATTGCCGTAGAACAGCCTGGAATGGTCTTTAGAGTTCGTCAGGAAATGGATTAGACCATTTAGTATTTGTATAAACGTCTTTCCCAGATAAAGTTTTTAAAAATGCAATAACTGCATTCACTTCTTGGGCAGTAAGGTTCAATTGCTGCCCAATTCCATTTGGCTTCAATCTCGGATCTAAATTCGAATTATTCTTAGCTGCGTTTACTAAATTACCATAATGTCCTACTGCTGCCTGAAGGTCCTTTATGATTGCAGTATGCATCATTGCAGTATTTACCTCCCCAGCTGAATTCGTTAAATTTCTTAAAGAAGGGGCTCTTGTATTGGTAAAATCAGGACCACCAGCAATACTTCCCCCAAATCCATTACTCAATGAATTAGGATCAATATCAAACTCTGGTGCACGATGACATCCTTGGCAGCCTAATCCTCCTCTTATTCTTACTCCATTATTATCAAATACTGGAGGCATAATAAATAAATTCTTCCCCATATTTTCCTGATTGGTGAAATTCGGAAAATTATCTAAATCATTTTGAACTTGACTTCTTCCTTCATCAAATTTAGTGTCAAAAGATTGAATACTTCTTATAAACTGAGAAAGAGCATTTTGAATTCTCGCTTCAGTAATTTTTGAATCCCCATATACAAATTCAAATAATTCTTGATAATAATCTATCGCTTCCAATTTTGTTATTAAATCCGATAAGGCAGGATCCCCATCTTTACCACTAAATCCCATTTCAACATGATCTTGGATTGGCATACTAGTTTGAACTTCTAAACTTGATGCCCGCTCATCCCAAAAAAATTTCGTTTCTGTACCAAATCGTGAATTTATTAAACGCATAGAATGCCTTCCGGTTTGTCCATCCACCCCTTTACTCGCAATAGCCGTATCTGAAAAGGCAAATTTTTGTATATGACAAGATGAACAGGAAATAGAAATGTTGACAGATAAGTTTTTATCATAAAACAAAACCCTTCCTAAAGTAGCCCCCTGATTGGTTATAGGATTTCCAATGGAATTATCTTTTCTAATATAATTTGGAATATCCTGATTTGAATAATTTTCCAAATTGACTAGACTTATGTTGCCTCCAAACTTTTTATCTACAGCCTCAGATTTTGGCAAATCTTGTTCCTGATTACTACAAGAAAAAAAGTATAAGGAAATTAAAATAAATGGAATTTTTAATTTATTAGCCATAACTATTTTGAATAATTTCAGTTTATAAATAAAATCATAATTTATTGGAACTCTGTTACAATATCAATTTTCTTATCATAAAAATTGTTAAATTTGAGTGGGTGGAGGCGGGGCATTTCCTACATAAAATGAAAAAAATTATCTTAAATCCTTCTGAAATAACCAAAAAAGGCGTCCTTGCTGGATCAATAATAATTATTTTATGGACATTATCACTCCTGTTCTGGCTGAATTGGAAAATTGATTATTTCAACCCTTGGATGTATTTAGGGATATTAATTCAAACTCATTTATATACCGGCTTATTTATTACCACTCATGATTCAATTCATGGTGTAGTAGCACCTTCCTACCCGAAATTAAATCGATGGATCGGAATTATTACCGCAACCCTTTTTGCCTTTAATAATTATTGGATTCTAGAAAAAAAACACCATCAACATCACGACTATGTAAATACAGATAAAGACCCAGATGTTCATCAAGGGAATTTTTTTATTTGGTGGTTCAAATTTATTTTTCAATATGTAAGTTGGAAACAAGTATTGCTTATGGCAATTACCTATAATATCCTAAAAATTTGGTTTCCTATGTGGAATTTGATTTTATTTTGGGAATTACCTGCCATCCTAGGAACCATTCAATTATTTTATTTTGGAACCTATATCCCACATAAAGGCAATCATCATCCAGAAAATATTTATCAATCTCGAAGCCAAAAATTAAATCATTTCGGGTCCTTTATTTCCTGCTATTTCTTTGGCTATCACTATGAACATCATGCCTTCCCCTATCTTCCTTGGTGGAAATTACCAAAAGCAAAGGAAGATTTAGTAAAAAATTCTCAAAATTATTACTAAATTTGTGCTCATATTTTATCACCTTCTTTCAAAGCTATGAGCCAACCAAAATACAAAAGAATCCTCTTAAAACTTTCTGGAGAAGCATTGTCTTCTGATTCAGAAATCATAGAACCGGCAATTTTAGACCAATATGCCGAAGAAATTAAAAGAGTAAATGCGTTAGGTGTAGAGGTTGCCATTGTTATCGGTGGAGGAAATATTTTCCGTGGAGCAGCTGCTGCTAAAGCTGGAATAGATCGGGTACAGGGTGATTATATGGGCATGCTCGCTACTGTAATTAATGCCATGGCCATTCAAGCTTCTCTTGAAAAACATGGACTTCTGACAAGAATGCTTACAGCGATCAAAATTGAAGCCGTTTGTGAACCATTTATTCGCAGAAGAGCTATGAGACATCTTGAAAAAGGAAGAATTGTAATCTTTGGTGCCGGAACTGGAAATCCCTATTTTACAACCGATTCAACAGCTTCCTTAAGAGCTATTGAAATAGAAGCGGACGTAGTTCTTAAAGGAACTAGAGTGGATGGTGTATATACAGCAGACCCAGAAAAAGATCCAAATGCAACCAAATATACTCATCTGAGTTTTTCAGAGGCTATTCAGAAAAATTTAAAAATAATGGATGCTACAGCATTCACACTTTGCAAAGAAAATAATGTCCCAATTATAGTTTTCGACATGAATAAAAAACAAAATTTAGAGAAATTAGTATTGGGAGAAGAAATCGGAACGTTAATTAGTTAATAAATAATGGAAGAATTAGAATTTTACCTAGAAGCAGCAAAAGAAACTATGGAAGGTGCATTAAAACATCTTTCAATTGAGCTTTCAAAAATTAGAGCCGGAAAAGCACATACCTCTATGTTAGACGGTATCCAAGTTGAATATTATGGCGCCATGACAGCCCTAAATTCCACTGCTTCTGTTACTACTCCAGATGCAAGAACCATTGCCATTAAACCCTTTGAAAAATCCTTGTTACAAGAAATTGAAAAATCAATTAGAAATTCAAGCCTTGGTTTAAATCCTGTTAACGATGGAGAAATAATTCGATTAAATATCCCTCCTCTTACAGAAGAAAGAAGAAGAGATATCGTAAAAAGAGTAAAACAAGAAATTGAAACAGCAAAAATAAATGTTAGAAATGCCCGCCAGGATGCTAATAACCAAATAAAAAAGTTAAAAGGTGATGGAGTTTCAGAAGACGCAATTAAAAATACCGAGGCAGACATCCAAGATCTAACGGATGGATTTATTGCAAAAGTAGAAAAAATGTATGCCGATAAAGAAAAAGATATTATGTCTGTCTAAGACCTAATTCATCATAAAATTCTTTACCCTTTAAATAACCCATTTCTAGTAAATGGGTTATTTCTTTTTGACCAAAATTATCCATAATTATTTGAAAACTCTCGGTCGGACGAATTATCACTAATTTAGTTTTATTATTCGGAGATTTATTATTTTTTACTTCAATCATTAAAATCGCTTCATTAATGTCTGCATTTAAAATTTCATTCACCGCAATATCCATTACTCTGTCCACTATATCCAACAATGACCCTGTATTAAATCTTCCTCCATCAATATTGACACCATGATTTGCAATACATACAATTTCCTCGGCACCATCTAAAATGGCTTGTTTTAAAGGAGCAACATCCCTTAAACCTCCATCATAATAGGATTCTTTTACTTTTTCTTTTTCGATATGCTTAACCGGCATTAAAATTGGCACACTACATGACGCTAATAAAAAGTCAAAAAAATAAGGATCGCTTTTATCGATATATTTTATTTTTCCATCCATTATATCCACAGCACCAATTTTAATATTTATAGGAGATAAATCCATAAATTCTTTGGAAGCATATTTGTCAATAACTAATTTCAAAGGATCAATTTGAACTAATCCTTGAAATTCCTTCTTAAGGGCTGTCCAACCTAATTTCATCAAAGATAATTTTGTCCATAATTTTTCTGGACCAGTTACCTCATTTTCCCAAAAATTATATAAAATTTTTGCGGCAAGAGGAAATGAAATATTTCTTCCTCTAGACATTTGAATTCCTAGCTGGTTAGTAATAAAAGTGGCATTTAGGCTTCCAGCAGATATCCCATAAATTGCTTCTGGTTTATATCCACCATCAAATAAAGATTTAATTACTCCAGCTTGAAAGGCAGCTTTTACATTTCCACCTGCCAAAACCAGTACTTTACTTTTCATTTTCAAAATTAATTACGAAATTTAATTTCTAAATATAATTAATGGCAATCTCACTTAAAAGTATTCAAGCACCTATTAATCAAGAAATGAAATCTTTCGAAGGAAAATTCAGAGGTTTTATGAAGACTAAGGTCATGCTTTTGGATACTATTATGAACTATATTGTTCAAAGAAAGGGTAAGCAAATGCGGCCAATGTTTGTTTTTCTTTCCGCTGGTTGCTTTGGAAATATTAATGAAAAAACTTATCGAGGAGCTGCACTAATCGAATTACTTCATACCGCTACCCTCGTTCATGATGATGTAGTTGATGAAGCCTCACATCGAAGAGGATTCTTTTCAATAAATACCATCTGGAAAAATAAAATTGCCGTTCTAGTGGGAGACTATTTACTCTCAAAAGGACTACTTCTATCCGTTGAAAATAAAGATTTTGAATTATTAGAGGCCGTTTCTAAGGCAGTAAGGGAAATGTCTGAGGGAGAACTTTTGCAAATCGAAAAAGCTAGAAAATTAGACATCACCGAAGAAGTGTATTTTGATATTATTCGAAAGAAAACAGCAACATTAATTGCATCTTGCTGTGAAGTTGGAGCCCTTACTACTATCTCAGACAAAAATATTGCTGAAAAAGCTAGGGAATTCGGAGAAAAAGTTGGAATCGCATTTCAAATTAAAGATGACCTTTTTGATTATGGAAACCAAGAAATTGGAAAACCTCTCGGAATAGATATTAAAGAAAAAAAGATGACATTACCTCTTATTTATGCCCTAAATCAAACAGATAAAAGCACAAAAAGATATATTATCGGAATTATTAAAAATCAAACCCATATAAAATCCAAAGTAAACGAAGTTATTGAGTTCGTAAAAAAAATGGGCGGCATTGAATATGCCACCCAATCTATGAAAAACTTTGCTGATGAAGCAAGTCAAATCTTAAAATCCTTCCCACAAAACGAATTCAACACATCCCTCAATAATCTCATAACCTACACTATCGAAAGAAACAAATAACAAGTTACGAACTACGAACTACGAACTACGAACTACGAAATAGGAGTTACGAACTACGAACTATGAACTACAAAATAGGAACTAGGAATTAGGAACTAGGAGATACGAACTATGAACTAGGAAATCGTAACTCGTAAATCGTAACTCGTAGTTCCTAACTATCCTATCTCCCTTGTGGTTGTTGCTGACCTTGGCCACTATCATCTCCTCCTCCTTTTTGATCATCATTCGTAATCGACTTTCTTCTTCTCTTTGGTTCCTCAAATGTCATCTTTCCAATTCTATAAGAGAAGTTTACACGAATATTAAAATTATAATTCATATTAATATTCTTGTTATTGATGTAAGTAGATTGTGTTTCGCTTACAATCTTAATTCCTTTTTGTAAGAAATTTTCAATTCCTATACCAATACTTCCTCTTTTCTCATTGATATCCTTTTTGAAGCTTAAATTATACATACCGAAACCTCCAGAATATCCTTGTAAATTCACTTCTTTCAAACGGTAAAAAGAAAATAATTGAAATCCATAACCTTTACCTATTTCATATGAACCAAATGCTCTAAATCGAGTTGAAAATCCCTTATTCCCTACAACTTTTGATGGATCAGGATCATTATTGGAAACATTTACATAATCAATATCTGCTCCTCCTCCCAATCTAAATTTGTTGGCTAAATTCACATTTAAATTTAAATCCATACCATAGCGCTTCTCAGATCCAATATTAAATGGTTTGGTTAAAATAATATCCTCTAATTTTCCATTAATCGTTGCAGTATCTACCAAAGAAATATTAGAAATGGATCCTGTAGTATTTCTGTGGAAAATTGCTGCAGATATATAAGTCTGCTTGATTAATCTACTATATCCAATTTCAAAATTATTAGCATATTCTGGATCTAAATTCGGATTACCAGTCGAAATTCTCAATGGATTCGTACGATCAATATTTGGATTTAGATAGCGAATAGAAGGTCTTTGAATTCTTCTATTAAATGAAAATCTCCAAGTTCCTTTTGGTAAATTCTTGGATAAATTAAAGGACGGAACCAAAATGGAATAAGATGGAATTGTTAAATCTGGAGCATTTTCTTGTTTTAAAAACGATGCACTAATATCCGTATATTCATATCTTAATCCTCCTTTAAAAGTCCACTTATTCTTAGTTGAATAAGTATAAGAACTATAAGCTGCCCCAATATTCTGAACATAATCAAAAACATTGGATAAATTCGCATTTGGATCTATTAAATACCCACCAGCATCATTTCCTGTAATATTTTTGTACGATGTGAAATCAGAATTGGATAAACGATAAATATATTTCGCACCCATTTCAAAAGACTGAGTTTTTGAGATTGGAACAATATAATCTGCCTGAATAGTTGCTTCCCTATCAAATGAATAATTGATATTTTTGATTGAAGAACTAACCTGATCCAAATTAGATAGATTTAAAATATCATTCGAAAAAGTATTATCTCTTGAATCATTGGATACCATCGCCAATAAACTAAATTCATGGCCTGGCTTATCAAAAATATGCGTATAATTAAAATTAAAATCAATATTATTTGATGATCCATCATTATAAGTATTTCTTGAATTTCTCAATACCCCGTTTGTATATTGCATCAAATCAAATTGCTTAGAATTATTATTTCTAACTCCAAATGAAGCATTCGCAAGAACATAATTCTTTTTATTAATATCCCAATCAAAACCTAAATTATACCTTCCAAATAACCCCGCATTCAAAGAACTTGAAGTTTGTTTATTCGTAGTTGAAACAGAGGTCTCAGGATTAATAGTCGTTTGAGTATTTTCAAAATCTCCCTTTACATTATAAGAAGATCTTCCCCAACCACCTAGAGATAAACCCCAATTCTTTCTTCTGAAATTTCCATTTAAACCTAAATTGGATCCTCTATATCCAGCAGAAGAATTGACATTTAAAGTTAATCCTTGAAGTGTATTCTTTTTCGTATTGATATTAATTATACCAGCAGACCCTTCTGCATCATATCTCGAGGATGGAGAAGTGATTACTTCAACAGATTTAATCATCTCAGCTGGAATTTGCTTTAAGGCATCAGGAATACTCGATGCCATAATTGTAGAAGGCTTATTATTAATCAATACCTTAATGTTAGACGAGCCTCTTAAACTTACATTTCCATCTAAATCTACCGATAACATCGGAACCTTAGCTAAAACTGTAGTCGCATCTCCTCCCTTATTAGTTTCATCATTCTCGGCATTGTAGACTGTTCTATCTACCATTTCTTCAATCATTGGCTTTTGACCCTCAACTGTCACTTCTGCCAAAACAGTAGTAGACATTGGCATTTTAATAATTCCAAAATCGATATTCTGCTTTTTTTCCTTAATTTCAAACTCAATCGTCTTGGTTTCGTAACCAATAAAACTTACAACAATTTTATAAGAGCCAATCGGTATCTTATTAATCTCAAATTTACCAACCTCATCTGTGGTAGTTCCATCAATAGGTTGATTGGTTTTTTTATCAATTAAAGCAATGGCTGCAAATTCCACTGGAATATTCGCAGCAGAATCCAAAGTATAACCAATGATTTTTGCCTTACCATCCAAATTTGAATTCAAATCTTCAAAAGATGATTCTGTTGTTCTTCTTTGTGGCGCTTCACCAGGACGACCTCCCCCAGGGAATTGAGCCATCAAACTCGCGGATAAAAATAATAATACTACTAATAGGTAATTCTTCATTTATTCATATAATTTTAACAATTCAAAATTAATTCTACTTTATTTATTAATTTTGGTTTTGCGACCAAAACTGATTATTTGTAGGTAAAAAAATCTCTTTAACATTTTTTAAGATATGATTGAGATCCATTCCGAAAGACTTCGATTTATACCATTAGATAATGAAATGCTCTTTATATGGAAAAATCTTGGACGACCAAACCTTGAAAAATTCCTAAATTTAAATCCAAATAATTGGGATATAGAAGATTATTATTTCAAAGAAACTCAAGATGCCCTTCATAATTTTTGGTCTATTCAAACTAAAACAAATCCAATCCAATTTTGTTGGTATACCAATTGGGAAATAATTCTTAAATCCACTAATCAGTCCATCGGAGGAATAGGATTTAATGGACCAGCAAACCTAAAAGGTGAGAATGAAATGGGATATTTTATCGATAAAAAATTCAGAAATTTTGGTTATGCCACAGAAGCCACCGCCAGACTGATCCAATGGGCAAGCCAAGATTCCCGATTAAAAAATATCACTGCCAAAACTTTCGAAAACAATTTAAACTCCAGAAAAGTCCTCCTAAAAAATCAATTTGAATTGATTAAACAAGAAGACAATATTGAATTTTGGAAAAAAGAATTATCTTTGAATAATGAAAAATTTCACATCCTATAAAGACGTTTACAATGTTCCTCAGTTGGTTTCTGAAGCCTTGATGATGAAAAAATCTCCCTATTCAGACAAGCATATTGGGAAGAATAAAACACTTGGATTACTCTTTTTTAATAGTAGTTTAAGAACCCGTTTATCTACCCAAAAAGCAGCCCAAAATTTGGGAATGGATGTGATGGTAATGAATGTAGGAGCAGACTCTTGGCAATTAGAAATGAAAGAAGGGGTAATCATGAACGGCGATAAAGCCGAACATATCATGGAGGCCGCTGCTGTAATTGGCCAATATTGCGATATCGTGGGTGTAAGGTCCTTCCCCGGTCTGAAAGATAGAGACGAAGATTATTCCGAAACTATTTTAAATCAATTCTTAAAATATACCGGAAAACCCATTATTTCATTAGAATCTGCAACTAGACACCCGCTACAATCTTTAACTGATTTAATCACGATTGAAGAATATAAAAAAGTTAAAAAACCTAAGGTTGTCCTTACATGGGCCCCCCATGTAAAAGCCCTTCCCCATTGCGTATCCAATTCCTTTGCAGAATGGATGGCGCATGCCGATGTGGACTTTACCATTACCCAACCAGAAGGGTATGAATTGAATGAAGAATTTACCCAAGGTGTAAATATCGAATATAACCAAGAAAAAGCCTTTGAAGGTGCTGACTTTATTTATGCCAAAAATTGGTCCTCCTTTAAAGAATATGGAAAAATCCTAGACGTAAAAAAAGATTGGCAAATTACTCAATCAAAAATGGCTCTCACCAATAATGCTAAATTCATGC
>JBJOIA010000146.1:0-7533 GCA_046047395.1 Bacteroidota bacterium
TCTAATTCTTTTTTGATTTGATCAACAATTTCTTGAACTGCTGCATCATTTTGAGAAGCTACATATTTTTCAAAATAAGGAATTGCATTGGTATAGTATTCCTTAATTTGATTTGTATAGCTTCCAGATTCTTTATTATAGGTTTCCATATCCATTGAGTTCAACACTTGCTTGATTTCTTGAGCATAGTTGAAATAAAGCGCTCCTAATTGGTATAATGCATCTGGATAATTCGAATCAATTGATAGAGCCTTTTTATAATAAGAAGCAACCTCATCTCTTAATTCATCATATCTCTTCTTATCTTGATCTAATTTGGCTTTAAGCTCTGAAATATCACCTGTTTCTTTCTTGAAATTTTCATAAGTTGCTTTCCTTTCATTCAAAGTGGTTGTAAATTCCTGAATATCGCGCTTATAGCCGTCAACTAATTGCTGTATTTGCTTTTTTGCTGATGGAGAAATATTTTGCTTTAATTTAGCCTCATTTTTCTTCAATTCATCTTTATAGGCATCAATTTGTTCTTGGGTGGACTGAATTCTTCCACTTAAATCAGTCTCTTTTCTTTCCGCATTTTGTACTGTAGAGATATGTTCCTTAATTTCAGACATATCCTTTCTCTCAATCATGATACCTAGGTTTACTAAAGAAACCACATCATTTGGATTTTGAGCAATTGCATTCTTTAAAAATTCTTTTGCATCATCATCTCTTTTAAATTGAACAAAATAATTAAATTTAGTACCTAACAAATCTTTATTTGTTGGATAAATCTCTAATGCAGCATTCACAGCTTGGATGGCCTTATCTTCTAATGCTTTTTTATCATTTTCATTTTCAGCTTTTGAAGCCATTACAGAATAGATATCCCCTACTGAATATAAAATGGATAAATCTTTTCCTCCATTAGCCACATATCTTTGGTAAGCCTCTAGTGCTTGATCATTCATTGAATTAGTCAATTGAGCTGATACTCCTGCATACATGGCAGACATTGTATCTTTAGGACTCAAATTAGAGGATTTCCAAATCAATTCATAAGCTTTTGAATAGTTCTGATTTTGATAATTGAATACCCCTAGATTTAAGAATGCTGTTGAAAGTTGGGAACGTCCTACCCCTTCAACAGGAGTATTCAATAATGCATTTGCTTCTTCTGCTTCCTTAACTGGCTTTCCTTTTTTGTCAACCATCTCAGTCACTTTTTTCAATTCAGTTTCAGCTTGATATCCTGCATTTTCGACGGATAAAGCAAAACTTGAATCTTGGAATACAGCAATAGCAATTAGCGCTTTAGCTCTATCTAAATAGCTAGAGGCTTTATCTGGTTTAGCCTCAATTGATTTATCTGCTTTTTCTAAATCAGCTTTTAAACCATCTTTTTGTGCTTGAACTAGTGGGTCCACTGCATCTTGTGAAATTGCAGAAAAGGATAAAAATAATCCAGCGCAAGCAATTAGTAATTTTTTCATTGTTTTAATTTAATTGTTGTTTCTATTCTTGATTTTCTTGGTTTTCATCATTCTCGGGAGCATCATTTGAATCAATAGAATCATTTGAAACCTCCCCTACTTGTCCTTCTAATATCGCTTCGTTTTCTTCTTCTGCTGAAGACTCTATATCTATTTTAGTAACAGACGATATCTCATCAGTTTCATTCTTTAAACGAATTAGTTTAACCCCTTGCGTATTTCTACCCATTACTCTTAGTTCCGCAACAGAGGTTCTAATTAAAATTCCAGCTTTTGTAATTATCATTAGATCGTTGGAATCTTTCACTTCTTTGATTGCAACTAAAGAACCTGTTTTTTCGGTAATATTCAAGGCCTTAACCCCTTTACCACCACGGTTTGTCAGTCTATAATCTTCTACCTCAGAACGCTTACCAAAGCCTTTTTCGGATACAACCAATAGTTGTTGATTTTCAGGATCTGAAACACAAACCATACCAATTACCATTTCATTTTTGATAGATTCATCGATCCAAATACCTTTTACTCCGGCAGCCGAACGGCCCATTGGTCGCACTCTATGTTCTTCAAAACGAACGGAACGTCCGGTATTGGTTGCAATAACTATTTGATTTTCACCATTAGTTAGGGCTACATCTAATAATCTATCACCTTCACGAATAGTGATGGCGATGATTCCATTCTGACGAGGTCTTGAATAGGCTTCTAAAGAAGTTTTCTTGATGGTACCATCTTGAGTACACATTACGATGAAATTATTTTGGATATAATCTTCATCTTTTAAGTTTTTAACATTGATTACGGAACGAATTGAATCTCCACTTTCAATATTAATTAAATTTTGAATTGGTCGACCTTTGGAGGTTTTTGAACCTTCTGGTACGGAATATACTCTTAGCCAAAAACATTTTCCGTTTTCGGTAAAGATTAATAACCAATTATGCATGGTTGCAGAGAAAAGATGCTCTGTGTAGTCGTCGTCTTTAGTAGCAACCGCTCTAGAGCCTACTCCTCCCCTTCCTTGCGCCTTATATTCGATTATTGGAGTTCGTTTGATATAACCTTGTGCTGAAATAGTAATTAACATTTCATCATCAGCGATCATATCTTCTACAGAGAATTCATCATCAGACATATTGATCTGTGTTCTTCTTTCATCTCCATAGCGTTCTTTCATTTCATTCAATTCTGATTTGATGATTTCAAGCTGTCTTTCTGGTTTAGCAAGAATATCTTCTAAATCATCAATTGTTTTCATGATTTCAGCGTATTCATTATTAATTTTATCTCTTTCCAGACCAGTCAAACGTTGTAAACGCATTTCCAAAATCGCTTTTGCTTGGATTTCAGAAAGATTAAATTGTTTCATCAATCCATCTTGCGCTTCATTTGGATCTTTAGAGTTTCTAATTAAAGCAATTACAGCATCTAAATTGTCTAGTGCGATAATGAAACCTTCTAAGATATGTGCTCTTTTTCTTGCTTCTCTTAATTCATAATTCGTTCTGCGGACAATTACTTCATTTCTATGTTCAACAAAATGATGAATTAAATCCTTTAAATTCAAGGTTTGTGGCCTTCCTTTAACCAATGCCACATTGTTTACTGAAAAAGAAGATTGTAATGCTGAGAATTTATATAAATTATTTAAAACTACGTTTGGTACACAATCGCGTTTTAGATCGAAAACAATTCTCATACCCTGGCGATCCGACTCATCGCGAATTTCAGAAATACCTTCGATTTTCTTATCGTTAACTAGGTCAGCACATTGTTTGATTAAGGAAGCCTTATTGACCATATACGGAATTTCCGTAACGATAATTTGTTCTTTACCAGTTTTTGATGTTTCAAAGGTTGCATTTCCTCTTACAACTACCCTTCCTCTACCTGTCTCAAATGCATCAATAATCCCCTTAATACCGTAGATTGTTCCTCCTGTTGGAAAATCAGGAGCCTTGATATACTGCATCAATTCTTGAATGGTAATATCTCTATTATCGATAAAGGCTGTAATTCCATCTACAACCTCTGTTAGGTTATGTGGCGCCATATTAGTAGCCATACCAACAGCAATACCTGAAGTACCATTCAATAATAAATTAGGAATCTTTGAGGGTAAAACTGTAGGCTCACTCAAAGAATCATCAAAATTCGGTTGAAAATCAACTGTTTCCTTTCCTAAATCACCTAACATTTCATCCGCAATTCGCTTCAACCTCGCCTCGGTATAACGCATCGCTGCCGGTGAATCGCCATCCACCGAGCCAAAATTACCTTGTCCGTCTACCAATGGATAGCGTAAGGACCAATCCTGGGCCATTCTTACCATTGTATCGTAAACAGAGGCATCTCCATGAGGGTGATATTTACCCAAAACCTCCCCTACAATACGTGCAGATTTTTTATAAGATTTATTGTAAGCAACACCTAGCTCATCCATTCCGTATAAAACACGACGGTGAACTGGCTTTAAACCATCTCTGACGTCTGGCAAAGCTCTTGAAACGATAACAGACATTGAATAATCAATGTATGCTCCTCGCATTTCATCCTCAATATTTATTGGGATAATATTTGAATCTAAAGACATATTTTAATCTTAAAATTGAATAGTAATGGCCAATTGTAATTTTTGAAATAAGTATAATTTTCTAGGCCAATTTTTCTTTAACAAAAATGCAAAAAAAATGAAAAAATTCAAAGCAAATTTACCCAAATTTTAAGGCTATTTTGAAGTTTTTTGTCCTTTTTTTGAAGATTCACGAATGATTAATTCAGTTGGAAGAATTTCAACCCTATTCTGGTTCAAAATCTCCTTATTTTCAATCTGTTCAATGAGTAAATCAATAGCTAGTTTTCCGATTTTTTCAAGTGGTTGGGAAACTGAACTTATGGATGGACTGAAGGCCTCACAAATTGGTTCATTATTAAAACTTACAATCATGACCTGGTCAGGAATTTGAATCCCCATCTCTCGTAATTGAATAGCAACTCCAATAGCAAGTCTATCTGACACAATAACGATTGCATCTGGGGGGTTAGATTGAGCCATTAATTCTTTTGTTAATTTTCTAGCTGATTCGGAATCATAATCTGAATAAACTATTAATTTGTCCTCCACTTGCATTCCTGCCTCCAAAAGCGCCAATTTATAGCCTTCTACACGTTGGTTACTCACATTCACACTCCTCGGCCCTGCCATGAAAGCAATTCTTTTTGCTCCGTTATCAATCAAATGTCTAGTTGCATCTTTACTAGCTAAAACATTGTCTACTAGAACTTTAGATGTTAATATTTCTTCTGTATCACGATCAAAAAAGACCATGGGTAAACCTCTTTTTTGTAGTTTTATCAAGTGATCAAAATTTTCAGTCTCCCTCGAAAGTGAAATAATTATCCCTTCAACCTGAGTACGAATTAAATTTTGAATATTACGAATCTCATTTTGATAAGATTCTGAAGTTTGTGTAATGAATAAAGAATAGCCTTTTGCGGTAGCGGCCTCTTCAATATACTTCATTACTGTTGAGAAAAAATAATAACCTAAATCAGGAACAACTAAACCGATCGTTTTCGTTTTGCTTTTTACCAAGGAAGTAGCAATACTATTTGGTTGATAATCCAATTCCTCCGCAAGGTCTAAAACTGCCTTTTTGGTATCAGGATGAATATCCGGCATATCCCTCATAGCTCTAGAAACTGTTGCTACAGAGACATTCAAAATTCTCGCCAAATCTTTAATGGTAATCTGCTGACTCATCTCTAAGTTTTAATAATGCTTTGCTATGCGGAGTAATTGAACGGAAAAATACAAAAAAAAATTTAATTTTTTGTATAGATTTTTGAAACTTTTGAATCTACCGAAATTCCTTTAAGGACTAAGTTAGGTTTAAGTATTTCAACTTCAATGAATTCTATGCTTTCTTTTAATTTTAAAATTCGATCTAAAATAGCATCAATGATTGTTTCTAATAACTGTCTTTTAATCCCCATTTCTTCCCTTACAATTTGGGCAAGCAGGGTATAATCTAAACTATCCTCTAAATTTTCTGCCTCAGGATTATTCCCTAAAATTAATTCGATATTAATGATATACCATTGACCTAATACCTTTTCCTCCGGATAATAACCATGGTAGGCAAATATCTTAAAATTATTTAATGAAATTTTTGTTTGAATACTCATTAGGAAATATCCGCTATATTACCTGAATCTAAACCTTTTTTATTAAATTCTTCCAAAACTTTTTTCACAGTAGGCAAGCCGTCATCTTTTAAATTAGATTTTGAAGGAATTTGAACTTTGGAGGGCCTTCCCCTTTTCGGTTTTGGTGGGACTACTATTTTTTCAACAGGTTTTAACTGATTTTCAACCTGGCTTTTTTCTTTTTTATTTTGAAATTTAACCTTATTTTTCTTGGGTTTTACCCTTTCTTGAGCAACCCCTAAAATGGTTTCAATTTCGTCTGAAATTTGTTTTTTAGCCTCTTTTATGGCCTTCAATTCTCTTTGAACCTCGACTAATTCTTGCTCCATTTTGGATTTTTGCGATTTCAAGGAATTCTCTTCAACCAATTTCCATTTTTTCGCCTCTTTCTGAGCATTCTCAATGATTTGATTAGATTTTTCTCGGGCTTCTTTTTCCAATTTTTGCAATTGTTGCTTCTGAGTTTCAAGCCATTCATTCTGATGCTTATCGGCAATTTCAATTGCCTTTAACATTGAATTTTCCAATTGTTTATATTTCTCTATTTCTACTTCTAATGCCTGATTTTTATTTTGAACTTTTTGAAGCGTATTATTCAGTTCACGAAATTTTGAATTCATTTCTTGAATAAAGTCTAAAACCTCTTCCACATTGTAACCGCGGAAAGATTTTGAAAAATTAGCTCTATTTTCGTCGAAATATTCACTCATAGGAGTTGAATTTACATAATTTTTAATCAATTTTCCAAATAGAAATCATTTTATCATCTGAAATCGAAAATAATTGATTATTCAAATCTGACCATATTAATTTATTTACCGAATTTTTATGACCTCCATGCCTTGCTAAATCTATAACTTTTAAAAGATTTAAATCTTTATCCCAAATTTTAATAGTTTTATCCATACTAGCAGTAGCAAATAAATCAAAATTAGGATGAAAACTCAAACTATGAATTGAATATATATGTCCCACTACCGATTTAATTAATTCCAATTCTAAATTATCATTCATAATAAATTTCTGGATTCGAGCATCTTTTCCAACTGTATAAATACAATCATCCACCATGGCAAAATCAAATATAGTAGATTTATGGATGGGAAGGGATTTTAATAATTTCCCCTCAAGTGAGAGAATATTTAGTTCACCCTGACTATTTCCTAAAAAGATTTTATCCTTGAAATTGGCAATTTTCCGAATCCGATGGTGATCAATTTTTAATTTTTTGATTATGGCATTTTCTTTAATTGAAAATACTGAAACCAGTCCATCCTGGTGCACAAACCAGAAGTCCTCCCCTATTTTTATGAAATCATAAATCCAAAAATTGGTAAAATCAATTAGAAAATCAGTGGAAAAATCTTTTAAATTAATTTTCAAAATACCTTTTAGATTCTGGGCGAGAAACAATTCTTCTTTATCTTCATCCAGGTACATGGAATAAATTGAATGTTCAGTTCGGGCGATTACCTTCCCTAAATCAGGTTTCAAAAGATTCCACTCGACAATAAAACCATCTGAACCGGCAGTATATAGAATATTTTTAGCTTTATTTAAAGCCATGGAATAAAGTGGCCCTTTATGACCAGCAAAGGTATCTATTCTATTAACTTGAATTTTTCTCAATTTAAAATGTAAATTTACTTTCAAAACTAATAATTATGCCCGAGGTTTTAGCTAAATTTTCTTTAAAATCCTTTCCAGCCGAAGGAATTTTGGTAAGTATTGAAGAAAATTCACAAATAGATTCGTCCAAATCCTTGTTAAGTTGGGGTGCCAGATGGGCATTAAAGGAATTATTTATTGATTTAGGAATTGAGGCTGATCGTTTGATTTTTGGAGAAAATAC
>JBJOIA010000147.1:0-7205 GCA_046047395.1 Bacteroidota bacterium
TGTTTTTATATTGAATCCCCAGCGATGCGTCAATTAATCAAGAAACTAGATTGCAATAATTATCTGACCTTAGTGGCTGCTTCCTCGATTATTCGTCCCGGTGTTGCCAGTTCGGGTATGATGAAGGAATATATACAGCGTCATCATCGTCCCAATGATTATGTGCCTGTGCATCCATTCATGGGGGAATTGATGCGAGAGACTTATGGGGTGATGGTTTATCAGGAGGATGTGATTAAGGTGGCGCATTATTTTGCGGGTTTGAGTTTAGCGGAGGCGGATGTTTTGCGACGGGGGATGTCTGGAAAGTATCGGTCACGGGAGGAATTTGAGAAGATTCGGGACCAGTTTTTTTTAAATTGTGCGCAGCGGGGCTATGAGGAGGGGGTATCGCGGGAGGTATGGCGACAAATGGAGAGTTTCAGTGGTTATTCATTTAGCAAGGCACATTCTGCCAGTTTTGCGGTGGAGTCTTATCAGTCTTTGTACTTAAAAACCTATTATCCATTGGAGTTTATGGTGGCGGTGATTAATAATTTTGGGGGATTTTATCGGACGGAATTTTATTTGCATGAGGCGCGCAGATGGGGTGCGGAGATTGAGGTGCCGGATATCAATGAGAGTGAATATTTGACTCGATTAGAGGGAAGGGTGATTTGGATGGGTTGGGTACATGTAAAGGGGTTGGAGAAGGGGGTGGTTCGACAAATTTTGGAGGCGCGGGAGCGGGGAGTTTTTAAATCTTTGGCGGATTTTGTGCATCGGGTAAAATTGGGTATAGAGCAGGCCGTGATATTGATTCGGTTGGGGGCATTTCGGGGTTTTGGAATAGGCAAGAAGCAATTATTATGGGAGGCACATGCCTTATTATGTGGTAAGAGGGAGAAGGAGAGCTATGTGAATATGGAGATATTTCCCGTGGAATATGAATTAGAGGAGAATTATTATCCGGAATTTGTTTATGCTGCGCACGACGATGCTTTTGATGAATGGGAGATTTTGGGTTTTCCGCTGAGCAGTTCGATGTTTGAATTGGTGACGGATTTACCCGAAGATACGATGGATTCACGATTATTGTCGCGGAGCGGAGGCATTGCCGGCTATTTAGTTACTTTAAAACCTACCCGTACCAAGAAGCGAGAGCGAATGTATTTTGGTTATTTTGTTGATCGAAGGGGTGAATATTTTGATACAGTCCATTTTCCGAAGGATTTGGAAAACTATCAGTTCCAGGGAGGAGGCATTTATTGGCTAGAAGGCAAGGTAATCGAAGAATTTGGTCACCGCACCCTCCAGGTCCAAAAAATGCAGAAAATGGGGGTTTTGAGTGAATAACAGCCTCTGTGTAATCTCTTTTTCTTTGTGTGAAAATATATTTCTTTCACAGGATCAAAGAAAAATCTTCTTGAAAAACCTCCGAGTCGATATTTAGGAATTTTAAGGCAGTATGGAAGACATGAAATTGGGTGACAATCTCTGGGGATTTATAATGAATACTGGAATCGGAAGACCAAAGAAGAAAGGGAATTTCTAATTGTTCTTTTGGGGCAAAGCTCTTTGGAATACCATGCATATAAAGGTTGTTTTCACCCAAAGATTCCCCATGATCAGAAACAAAGAGCACGGAGGCAGGAAGATCCTTAAATTCATGAATTATTTCTGAAAGCAGGAAATCTGTATATAAAATGGTATTATCATAAGCATTGAATAATTCTTGCTGACTACAATTGGACAATTCCACGGAGCTACAAACTGGTTTAAAAACTTCAAAATTAAGGGGGTATTTTTTATAATAGGTAGGTCCATGCGAGGTGCTAGTATGCAAAACGACAAAAATTTTATCTTTTTTGGATTCAAGTACTTCTTTTTTCAAATTGGTCAGGAGAATTGCATCGTATTCTTTATTTAATTTTGGGAAGGAGGAATGGATTTGGTCGACATTCTGGTAATTCGGAAAATTAGCTATAGGTTCACCCGTATTGGAGGTTCGCCAAATGACCTCCACTCCGTTGCGGTAAAGATAATTTGGGAGGGATTCATAAGGAGTGGGAGAATCTTTATGGGAGAGAATGGCTTTTACTCCTTCTCGGGTATAGGTTGCGTGGGCGGTGGCATTAAAATATGCCAAATTTGGGAGGGTGCTCAAAATTGGATTAGTATTTTTTGAATATCCATAGAGTGAAAAATGGTCTTTTCTAGCGGATTCCCCGATTACCAAGATAAAAATAGATTTTTTTGAATCCTTGATTTTAGCATTTGGCAATAATATTTCTTTTTCGTTTTTTTCTGCTTGGTGGATAAAATATCGTATGGAATTTACGGTATAGGACCAAGGTAAAACCAGTGCTCCTAAATGTTTAGCATTTTTATCTACCCATAGCCAATTTTTTCCATTGGAAAATACGAGTAGGAGGGTAATGATCAGAGTGAAAAGGAAGCGAATACTAAGAATTTTTAGACTTGTTTTTGGGAATTTAATCCGAAAAGAAAGGAAGGTTGTAAAACTTCCGAAGAATAGGCAAAAAAGGATGAATTCTGTTGAAATAAACGCAAAAGCCTCTTGGGAATTCGTATTCCATATATTTTCCATCATGGATTCGTCGAGAATTATCCCGTAAAGATTTATAAAATGAATGGCGATAATATTGAGAAAGAAAAGGAGGGAGGTGAAAATTCTTCCTAGGGTATCGGAAATTGAAAAGAATAAATAGAATATAAAAGCATTGGCAAGCAGGAGTAAGCTGCTGATACTTAGGATTAAGAATATTCCAGAAAAAGTGTAATAATTAAGATTTTGGAGAATAAAATTGTAAAGTGGGGCATGAAAAAACACCAAGTTTACCAAGCTCAGATATAAAACTATTTGATCGTTTTTGGAAAATTTCATTTTATTAGTGGTTAATTAGAATTTGTATTTTAAAGATAAAAATAAATTATCAATTTCCTGTTAGGAAAACAACGGAAACAGGTTTAAATTGAGGGTGGGTGGTGGTGGCTTTTTTTGTAAGATTTTTTTTATTTCAAAAATTTAATTAATCCCTTAAAATAAATTTCAGAGTCATCATACATAGCCATATGTCCTGAATTCGGACATAATAAATATTCTCCTTTAGCCGCTAATTCCGCTAATTCCTTCATCGCCGCAGGATCCATCGTGTCATATTGACCTGCAATAGATAATAAGGGTACCTGAATAGTACCAATATCCGCCTTTCTATCCCAATCTTTTAAAATCGCATCTCCCACTACACCAAATTCTGAAGGCCCTTGCATCTTTAAATATAAGGGATAATTTGTCTTGGCAAAACTTCTATTCACTGGCTCAGGCCATTCATTTAATGGCTTCCTAAGAATATGCTCTGGATAATAATATTCCTCTACAATGCTTAAATAGGCCGGATTGGTAAAATCCCCCGCCGCTTCATATTCTCTTATCGTTTTTAACACCTCCGCCGGCAATTGTGGCCCCAAAACATTATTCGCATAGTCCATATAATCTGGTATGGAGGGTACCATATTAGACACGATCATCCCCTTTAAATTCTCTTGATATTTTAAAGCGTATTCAATGGCTAAAATTCCTCCCCAAGAATGGCCCAGCAAATAAAAATTATCCTTATTCAATCCTAATGCCTTACGAACAGTTTCCACCTCCTCAACAAATTGCGAAATATTCCAAAGTTCTGGATCATTCGGATTATCCGAATAGGCTGAACCTAATTGATCGTAATAATAATATTCTATCCCTTCCTGTGGTAAATAAGAGTCAAAAATTTCAAAATATTCATGGGTAGCACCCGGCCCTCCATGTAATAACAATACCTTAATTTTAGGATTATTTCCAACTCGTTTAGTCCATACCTTGAACGTCCCTTTTGGCGTTTCTATCGGAATCATTTGAACTCCCCCTTGCCAAATGTCTGCCTCAGTTCTTCCTGCAGTGGAATGATATTCAGATTTTGAATTACAGGCACCTAATAAACCTATTGTTAGCAATAATAGTAGTAAATTTCTCATTGTTGGAAAAGTTTTATATTCTAATATACTAATATTTTTCTATTCAAAAAGACCCAATTGTTTATTTTCATTTAATGGCTCAGCTTGCATTTTATTCGAATCAAATGGCTTCATAAGAGCTTTTACCTCCTCATAATCCTTTGATTTTAGCCAGCGTTCTTCATCTTCCTTTTCTAAAATAAGTGGCATTCGCTTTTTTGAATTATGAATTTCCTCCATCATTTCATTCGCCGCAGTAGTGATAATTGAAAAAGAGGGTTCTAATTTTCGGCTTTCAGGATTCATCCAAATACTATAAATCCCACCCATAGCAAAAGGACCTTCTTCCTTTTTACTAATTCGATATTCTACTTTTTCCTTCCCCAAATGTTGCCATTCAAAAAAACCGTCGACCATTACCAAACATTTTTGCCTTAATACATAAGGTTCAAAGGAAGGTTTTTCAAATATAGTTTCTGATTTAGCATTCAAAGTCTTGGAGACAATTTCCCTAGATGTTTCCTCATCTGCCCAATGAGGAATCAGTCCCCACGGGATTAACTGAATCTTTTCAGGTTTTCCTTGAGTTTGCAAGGGGAGTTTCGGACGAGCAAATCCGGATTGCTTTCCATGCGCTAATAAATCCTCCAAAAAATCTGCAGTAGCCTTGAAACGGTTTTCAAGAGCCTTTTTAGAAGATGTTTGGTCTGTATAATAGCACATATTTAAATTAATTCTTAAATTGAAATAACTTTTCAAAAAGTTTTTCGTTTGAATTTATAAAATCAATACCACTTATGAAAAAGCTTATTCAATTTTCAGGAATTTTTCTAGTTTTTATCAATCTAGTTGCCTGCGCTCAAACAAAAAATAACGAAAATAAATTAGCCATGAATGAAATGCCTAAAACCGAAGCCGAATGGCGTAAAAAATTGACCGATGAAGAATATTATATCCTTCGGGAAAAAGGAACTGAAAGACCTTTTACGGGTAAATTTTTAATGCATAAAGAAAAAGGAAATTATACTTGTAGAGCTTGCGGACAAGTTCTTTTCTCCTCCGATTCTAAATTTGATGCACATTGTGGATGGCCAAGTTTTGATAAGGAAATTGAAGAAGGCGTTATTAAAGAAACCCTAGATACTTCTCATGGTATGCGTAGAATTGAAATTACTTGTGGAAAATGCGGTGGCCATTTAGGGCATGTTTTTGATGACGGACCAACAGAAACCGGTTTACGCTATTGCGTTAATTCTGTATCCTTGGATTTTGAACCTGCAAAATAGCTTTTAAAATTTTAATTCATCTATTTTGGACTTATCCATTTTTTGATTCATATCAAACATGGTACCAAAGATTTTATCCCAAAAGGTACTAGATACTCCAAACCCTTTATTTTCATCTTTATAATGATGGAGATAATGGTTTTTCCATAATGGCTTCAACCAAGGGAAGGGTGGGTTGAAGGAATGAATTGCATAATGCATTGTGCCATATAATAAATAACCAAAAAGAAATCCGGGAAAAAAGGCAAAACTCCATTCACGCAAAAAAAGATAGATGATACCAAAAATCATGGATGGCAATAGGATGGATGGTAGGGGTGGCATAAATAAGCGCTGTCGATCTTTTGGGTAATGATGGTGGTTGCCGTGAATGATATAAGAAATTCTTTTTCCTAATTCTGAGTCAGGAATAATATGAAAGGCAAATCGGTGAAGCATATATTCGGCAAATGACCAGAAAAATAAGCCTGATATAAAAACTAAGCAGGTAGTCAACCAGGAATATCCAATAGAATGACAATAAAAAAAAGAAAAAATAATGAGAGGAAGATATATTCCCCAGATAATTAAGGGATGCGTTTTGGTAAAAAATTCTAAATAATTTGATTTGAAAAGACGCGCTTGACCCTTGTTATGGATTTTTTCAAATTTCATTTTAATTAATGGTAGGTATGGATCTAATTAATTTTTAGACAAATATAATAAAGAAGAGCTATATTAAAGCTCTTCTTTACTAAATAATCCAATTTTTGACCAAGTCAATTTTCCATCATTGTATCGTTCAACAAAAGGTATTGCCTGGATATTTTTAGCTTGTGCTAATTCCATGTTTTTATCAACATCAATTTTAATAAGAGTTACTTTTCCTCCTTGCTCTTCCACGTATTCATCTAGTATTGGACCTAAAACCTTACAAGGGCCACACCAAACAGCATTGAAGTCAACAATTACATCGCCTTTTCCAGCTAATAATTCTTGGAATTGAGCTTCTGTTAAATTGGTTAATTCATCAGAGCTCCCAGCTGAACGCGGAGCGCCTAAGGTAACCGGTAAACCAGAATTAGACCAAGCAAGAATTCCTCCGTTCATATTTATGACATGCTTGAACCCTTTTTCTTTTAAAGCATTTGCAGCTTGAGTAGATCTTCCTCCCGACAAACAATAAACATATACATTTCTTTCCTTGTCAATATTCTCAATTTCTGAATCAAAATTGGATGAATTAATATTGATATTGGTTGCACCTTCAAGATGTCCACCCGCAAATTCTTCAGGTGTTCTAACGTCCAAAATGAACACATTATCATCTTTGATTAATGATTCTTGAAATTCTTTTGGGTTTAAATTTGCGATTCCTTCACCAGACTGAGAACAAGAGCTCATAGCCATGGTTCCAAGGAAAAGAAGAGATAATATTGTTTTTTTCATGATTTTATATTTTAAAACAAATATACGAAATAATCCTACATATATTGTCTAAGTTGGTTTTCTAAAGCCTGTGCTGGCACGACCCCAGATTGTCTCCAAACGGTTTTTCCATCCTTGAAAATTAGGAGTGTTGGTACCGAACGAATTTGAAATTGAGCTGCCAATTTTTGGTTCTTATCCACATCGATTTTAACGATTGTTGCCTTATCTCCAATTTTTTGTTTTACTTGGGATAGGATAGGGGCCAATTGTTTACATGGTCCACACCATTCAGCAGAAAAATCTACTAATACAGGAACAGGCTGATTGATTAATTGTTTGAAATTCTCGCTCATTTTAATAATATCTTATTTTCTTATCTTAAATTTATCCACGAACCACCATTATATACATTGGTGAATCCATTTGATTTTAATAGGCTTTTTGCAGATGAGGAACGCATTCCAGATGCACAACATGTGATTATCACCTCATCTTTTTTTAATTTTCCTAAAT